>CAYZMZ010000012.1:0-21131 GCA_964479655.1 uncultured Planctomycetaceae bacterium | reverse complement strand
CGTTGGACCTTTTTTAGGTCCGGTCTTGGGACTGACTTTGGGCGAGCCGTTTTCCTTTACGTTGTTAATTTTCGGGATGATTGGTTTAGGAATGGGCTTCCCCTATATTTTAGTAGGACTGTTTCCTGAATTGCTGTCGTTTTTGCCCAAACCCGGTCAGTGGATGGTTACCGTTCGCGAATTGATGGGCTTTACGCTTCTGGCGACAACCGTCTTTTTCTTCCGAATGATTCCCTCCAATTTAATGGTTCCGGTTCTGTCGATGTTGTTTTCGCTCTGGTTTTTATGCTGGATCGTTAATAAAACGCCGTATGGAGCAACGGCAGGTCAGCGGTTATTTTATTGGGCGATTGGAATTGGCGTTGCGGTTATAGTCAGTGTTGGAATGTTTAAGTTATATACAACAGATAATACATTTCCCTGGGCAGGTCAGTTTGATCAGTCCGAGGTTGTAAAAGAACATAATGCCGGTCGAGTTGTCATGATAGAATTTACTGCGGATTGGTGCATGAATTGTAAATTTAATTTATCTACTTCTATTGAAAAAGAAAAAGTCGCTCAACTAATTCGGGATAACAATATTTATGCGGTGATCGCCGATTGGACCAATCGTTCTGAAACAATTAAACAGACGTTAAACGGATACGGACGTCAGGGAGTTCCGTTGCTGGTAATTCTTCCTCCGGGAAACGCTCAGCCGATTTTGCTCGACGGAGTAATCACGTCTCAGCAAGCGGTTTTAGACGCCTTGAATCAAGCGTTGAAAAGCAAGCCGGCCGCCGTTAATACAAATAACAAAGAAAATCGATCCGATCAGCAAAAAGCGGCGATTCGTCAACAACTTCAAAATCAATACGCTCCGATTACCAATCCGCAATAATCAAAATATACTGCTTCCACTTGATTTTTCCCGGTTTGAATATCAAACCTCAGTCGTTTCATTTCGCGCTATAATCAGTAAAAATATGAGTATTTATTCCTGCGGGGGCGAAATCAAAACGACGTTAAGAGAAAAATTCACGTAGTTATAGTATAAAGCCTTTGATTTGTTTTACGGAGAAGACAACCCGAAAAACTTTTAGCCCGCGCTATTTTAGCGGCGGGCACGGAGATTCACCCATTTGTCCCCGTATCCGCCGCCAGAAGTCGGCGGAGAATTGCAGTGTATATCTGTACAGCTTAGCACTAAAGTCCGGGAAATATGGAGAAGACCGTTCCCCAATTTGCAGAATACGGCGTATAATATTCAGACTTATCCCAACGTTTTCGACAACCTTTTTTAAGAAAAACCGTCCCCTTTGGAAGAAAAAGCTTCTTCTGCTAAAATTTAATGAAAAATGACAAGAAAAGACTATTGATTTAATTTTTTAATCAATTATAATACAGGAATTGTTGAAGGTGGTTGTTAATAAACTAAAAATTAAACAAGGAGATTACCCGTGGGCAAAATAGGCATTGGTTTGAATTTGGAAGCCGTACGCACAAGTCATAAAAGTTTTGAATGGGGCGTTCAGTTTGCCAAAGAATTAGGTTATGAGTATATTGAACCGATGGTTCATTGGGGTCGAGAATTGCTTTCCGAAGCACGGTATTTTCATAGCGTTTCCATGCTTGATGACCCGTTTAGAATTAAGGACGCGGTGGATCAGGCGGGCTTAAAGCTGTCCGCGTTATCGGCTCATTCGCAGCTGTCCAAGCCGGAAATTGCGGTTGAATACCTCAAACAGGCCGCGCGGTATGCCAAAGAATGCGGTGCGCCGATTATCAATACCCATGAAGGGCATAAACAGCCTTGGACAACGGAAGAGGAAGACTTCGTTCTGATTAAGTATTCTATTATGGAAGCGGCGAAGGTTGCCCAAAGACGCGGAATTAAAATTGGGTTGGAAACGCATCAAACCTATTCTTTGGTTCCCGACAAGTACGAAAAAATCCTGAATTTGGTTAAATCGCCTTGTATCGGAGCGAATTTTGATACGGGCAACGCCTACTTGGGTGGTCTGGACCCGGTCGAACAGGTGGAACGATTCAAGCACTATATTATTCACATGCACGCTAAGGATATTTCTTCCGAACAATCCAACGCCGAACGCGGAAAAGTGATGGGAACGGCAGTCGGATGCGCCTGCGGAGACGGCGTAATTGACTGGGAAAAAATCGTGGCGATTATCAGACCCCTTCCGCAAGACATCGTTCTTTCAGTAGAATGCGGTACGCTGGATCAGGCGGCGCGAAGTATCGATTACCTGCGAAAAGTCGTAAATCCGTAGATTCACCGGGCACTCAAAGAAGTCCAACAGATACCCTGAAGGACGCTGTTGCGAGAACCTTGTTTTATCGCCTCGTTTCGGTGTTTTGTACTATGACTAGTTGATTTTTCCCGTCGATACCAGTATAATTTCGCCCTGTAATTGGACTTATATTATGATTACTTGATTTTTTTCTTGACGTCGTTTTGATTTCGCCAGAACAGAATAAAACAACCCTTTGTTTTATTGCTTAGGGCGAAATGAAACGGCTGGAATAAGACGGTTTAACCGTTAATCGGGGAAAACTTCAAGCAAGTTCAGTCTGATTCACAGCAACGAGGTCTTTGCGTTGACTGCCCCTTTCCTGCCTGGGGCAGAAGCGTTACGATAAAAATAAATGGCTCCGGCGGCGGAAAATCTTTCAATTCCGGAAGGGTATCTCTTTTTATTGCTTTCCTGCTAGAAAAAATAGAAGAATATTCTTGTAAAATAAAAAATTTGTACTATAATAAAATTTCTTGAAAATTTCGATTTTCGGATTTGCCATCGTTGACATTTCCTGCCATTCCCCCTTTTAACCTGTGTTACTACAGGTATCTTCAAACCATGAAGTACGTAACGATGTTTGTTTTTGTATTTTTGGGTTTTCTGCAAACGGTCTTTGCGGATACCGCTTCTCAGACGGCCCCGGATTTGCGTCAGCAAGCCGCGGAATCGGGCAAAATGATTCTGATTTACTATCACGGAAGTGATTGGTGCGAATCGGGCGAAACCGCGATTAAAGTATGGAATTCCCCGGAATTTCGCGCTCCGCTGTCGTCAAAGTATCTTTTCGGACAGTTTGATTCTCCGTCTTTGGAAACCGAGGCAATAACAGCCGCCAATCAACCGGCGAAATCCCTTGAAATAGATGTACGTCAGTATCCAGCTATGGTAATGTATACCAGCAAGGGAGAAGTTTGCGGACTATATAACAACGTTCCTTATAACGTAACCGCGCAACAGTGGACTGAACAAATCAATCAAATGAACTCCGTTTGGGATAAAGCGAATCAATTAAAAATTAAAGCCGAATCGCAAACCGGCGAAGAAGCGGTCAATACCGCAGCCGAATTTTTCAATACGCTTATTCCGCAAGCGGAGTTGGGTTTACTCCGTTCTGATAAAGCCTTCAAGTCTGTTTGGCAGCAAATGGAATCTCAAGACCCGGAAGATAAAACCGGCTGGCGGCGATTCTATAATTTCGATTTTATGTATTACGGCAATAAAGTGTCCGACTTCAGGAATAATGAAAATATCGAACAGGGCAAAGAATTTATCGAACAGGAACAAAACGACCTGCGTAATTTTAGACTGTCTACCGAACAAAAGCAGGTATTAGCTATCCTTCCTTTTATTCTCAATCGAAATAAGCCTGAATGTCAAGAAGAAAATATCGCCTTGTTGAAAAAAGTCGTTCTGATGGATCCTACAACCCGAATCGGAATCGGAGCTGCCGGCTGGCTGACGGAATTAAAGGTTGAATCTCCTGTTGTTATTGCTACGGTAAGCGAAAGAATGGAAAAAGAGTTTACCGCCGTTCAGCCGAGAACCGAGGACGTGTTCAAGCAGGTAAATGTATCTTCCGGTGAATGGAATCCGACAATCGTTCCGCAGACCGGATATACGGTTGATTTCTCCAAACAAACGGTTGCGGAAATTCAGAGTTCGGATTTGAGTAAAATTGAATCCTTGCTGGGGACAACCGCCTCCGCAAATCCGGGGCAGCAATTAGCGATTCTGCGAGCGTATGCGTTCCAGATTATAGGAATCGAAAATCTGACAAACATCCTGACCAATGCCGGTTCGGTACCGTTTGCCAATCGATTTTTCAACGATATAAACTGGCTTCAGGCGTTTCTCAATTCAGGACCGATTAACGATGCCGCGAAGTCCTATCAATTGCTGGATACGCTGGTTTACCAAGACGTCGTTTGTTCGTCAGTAAACAAACAGACAGGTTGGATTTTGGGTACTCCAATCGGACGAACGATTGCTACCGCGCTGGCTTTGAATAACATGCAAACGCCTGCGGAAAATATCTATGCCATGGAAGCCTATTCCCGCTTGATTACCGCCCAGCGGCTTCAAAAAGATTCGTTGAATTACGATACCCGTCAATGGCGATTTATCGCTTTGATTAACTGGACGACCGCTCTGGATTTGCTGTGGCTGAATCAATACGTAAACTATAAGCCGGACCGCTATTCTGGATCGTGCTGGCATTGCAGCTATCGCGGTTACAACTTTTTTGGCGACACGGTTCAGGGACGTATGTACGCCATGCCGTGGTCGGGTAAATACACGGGTTCCGAAATCGCCAATCGTATCGGAGGCGTATGCGGGGCGTTATCTACTTTTGGTTCTACCACCGCAAAAGTTCATGGGGTATTATCCGTACCGGGCGGTCAGCCTGGACACTGTGCTTATATGTACAGAGCGACAAATGGACAATGGAAGCTAGCTTATAACATCGCCCCGTTTACCGGAACTCATTATACCTTCTGGGGACTTCCCTTCGACGGATTGGATATGATTGAGGCGATATATAACAACAAACAGTTAAACGAGGCTGAAGAACTGTTTCATCGAGCGCGGCTGTATCAGGAACAAAAATATCCCGACTGCAAGCTGACCAATCTCTCTGTTCAATCCGTTGAATGGACAAAGGGAATGCTGCCTGATTTCAATTCGGTTCAATGCAGCGATAAAAAACCGGTTTCAAAAATTGCTATTGACGACGTTCAGCAGCAGACCAATATCGCAATTCGATGGCAAGGCGATTTGAATTTAAACGCCGATACCGAAATATCGATTACGCTAGGCTCGGACGATGGTTCAAAACTGATTATCGATGGTAATCTGTGCATTAATAACGACGGCTTGCACGGATTTATCAATAAATCTGAAAGTATAACTCTTACCGCCGGAAAACATTCAGTAGAAGTTCAGTATTTCAATCTTTCAGGCGATCGCAAACTGGAATTGAGTTTTCAGCGCAGCGTTCAATTTGACAATCAGATAAACGCTTTATTTGTCGCGGCTGTTCAAGCGGTTCCGACGCATTACGGTATAATTAATTCCTATGCTCAATGGCTGGAAAGTGCAAACGCCCCTTACGAAATTTGGGTTCAATGGGCCTTCCGAACGGCAACCGGGCTGAAGGATTATCAATCACCCGCCTGGCGTTTGATTGATCAGTACTTTTTAACCAAGGCGGTTCGCAACGGCGGTACTGAAGAATTACTCAAACAACTTATTGAACTTCACAAAATTATGCGGCAGTCCGAATTGCCAACGGCGGAAGTCTTTAATTTCCGCGCCGTTTTGGATACGCAATTCAACGCGCTGGAAAACAACAAGCAGATGGGCATGAAATTATTTCAATCTGTTCTCGATGTACAATTCAACACGCCGAATCTGTTTGGAGTAGTATTGTCGTGGGGAGCCGATAAATTTATGGACGATCCAAACTTATCTGAACAAATGATGACTATTGTAAGTCAGACTTTTGAAAAAGATATGAAGCCCGGCGAATCGTGGGACGGTATGTCATGGTCGTTGCGGGGAATGATTTTAAAAGCCTCTCAGTCGGGTAATATAACCGCTTTTGTTCAGATGTCAAATCTGCTCAATAAGATAACCCCTCCTGCGGAAGGTGCTCTGTTCCCGACGGAAGATTTTTCCGGAAAACTCCTTTCGGACAAGGGATTATTACAGCTGTCGTCAACCAGCGGTTGGGATACTCCAGAATTATATCAGAGAGTTATCAATGCCTCTGCTGCGGTCGATCGGGGTTTTCATACCAATAAAGATACCTCTCCGTGGGCGATGATAACCTTGCCCGGCGAGGCTGAAATTTCCGGCATTTATATTGAACCGACGCGGGGCAATGGCGGCCGAAATATTCCGTTGGAAGTTTGGGTTTCAGATAACGGGACGGATTGGACTTCGGTTTTTACGACAGATAAATACTCCAATTCCTGGAAAATTGATTTGTCCAAATCTCCGATTAAAGCCAAGTTTGTTAAAGTTGGACGAGTACCGGAAAATCGAGCGGAATATTTCCATCTGCGTAAGATTTTAGTTTACGGAAAGCCCCTGTACTAATCGGACAAATTTTAGTGATTCCACTTGATTTTTTAGGGAAACGCCGCTATCTCAACGAGCTGTTTTGCAGTCGAGATGGCGATGTTCTTTGAAATTTTACTCAGAAGCGGTATAGTAATTTGTACAAGTTTTAGTAAGGTGAATAGAAATTCACGCAAACGAGGAATTTTACAGGAGAATTGTTTTGGATTTTTCGCAGGGCAGTTCTCTTGCAAGCCGAGGGACGCAATAGCCGGGCAATAGATTTCTAACCTGCGTAATCAGATTTTTCGCGGTTGAATCATCCACTAAAAAATGAGCGGCTCCTTCAACATGATCTAATACATGCAGATAGTAGGGAACTACGGAACAATCTACCATCTTGTTAAAAAGAGCACATAACGATTCAGCCGAATCGTTTACTCCTTTCAGCAAAACGCCTTGATGAAACAGCATAGCCCCCGCCGCTTTCAGGCTTGCCAAAGCGGATTCCACCTGAGCGTCTATTTCGTTGGCGTGATTGGCGTGAACGACAAAAATTATCGGCTTGGGACATCGCCCCAAAATTTCAAGCAAGCCGGAATCTATTCGCGGAGGATAAAAAATCGGCATCCGTGAATGAAATCGAACGCGTTTGAGGTGCTCAATACTCCCTAAACGTGATAATAATTCGTTGAGTTGATTGTTATCCAGCATCAAAGGATCGCCGCCGGACAGAATGACTTCGTGAATATCTGACTTTTCCCGAATATAATCAATCGCTGGAATCAAATGAGGAATCAAAGTCGGGCAAGAAAAATCGTTTTTTTTACTGGCGAGTGAAATATTCTTGATTTGACAGGTACTATTGTCTAAACCTTGATTATAGACTGCTGATTCTGATATAATAACAGGTTTTGACTGGTAAAACCGTCTAAAACAGAAGCGACAGCCACCGGAACAGACCGGGGTCGTCAAAATTAATACCCTTCCGGCGTATTTTGTCAGTAAATTTTGGCGGGTGGTCTCTTGCTCTTTTAGCGGATTTCTGGTAAAATCATCGGGACAACATAGTTCGTCGGCGGAAGGCATCACCTGCCTTAGGAGCGGATCAGAATTATTCCCCCTTTCGATTCGGTTGGCAAAATGCCGCGTAACCCGAATCGGCTGAATGTCAATCGCTTTGTCAATTGACAGGTTATTGGAGCTTTCCAGCCCCACTGCTTTTAGCAGTTCAGGCAGGCAAGTAATTATTTCGTTAGTCGGGGAGAATTGATACATGATTCCCGCATTATACACAATTTATTTTTTAAGAAAAGGGTTATTATTCGTGACAACGTACAATACCAGTGATTTTCGTAAGGGATTAAAGGTTCAAATTGAAGGCGATCCCTATATTATGATTGAATGCAACTTCGTAAAGCCGGGCAAAGGTCAGGCGTTATACAAATGCAAGCTGCGCAATCTTATTCGTGGAACTGTCTTGGACCGCACTTGGAAAAGCGGTGAATCTTTGGAAGGCACCGACATCGAAGAAATCGATGCTCAGTTTCTCTATCAGCAAGGCGATACGTTCGTATTTATGAACAACGAAAACTACGAACAGTACGAACTTTCCAAAGAACTGGTTGATGACGCATGGAAGTACCTCAAAGAAGGTATGGTTTGCTCCATGATGCTTCATAACGATTCCCCCTTGGGCGTAACCCCGCCGAATCATGTTGTTCTTGAAATCGCCTTTGCCGAACCGGCCGTCAGAGGAAATACGGCGACCAACGTAACCAAAACCGCCAAGCTGGAAACCGGTGCTGATATTATCGTTCCGAACTTTGTTGAACAGGGTGAAAAGATTAAAGTCGATACCCGAACTGGTGAATATCTCGAACGCGTAAAAGAATAAATAATCATGTACACACCATACACACATACTGACGAGCAAAAGATGCTCGCGGCGATTGGAGTTTCCAAGGTCGAAGACCTGTTTGCCCACATTCCCGAGGCGGATAAATTACATCGTCCGCTTAATTTGCCTGCTGGTTTAACGGAAATGGAAGTCGATGCCGATATTCGGCGTTTGGCTGCCAAAAACACGGGAGCGACTAAGGCGGTTTGCTTTTTAGGAGCTGGCTGCTACGATCATTTCGTTCCTGCGGTCGTAGATTTCGTTGCCGGTAGAAGCGAGTTTCTGACCTCCTATACCCCGTATCAAGCGGAGGTTGCGCAGGGAAATTTGCAGACTATTTTTGAATATCAAACGATGGTTTGCGATTTAACCGGAATGGATGTTTCCAACGCCGGTATGTATGATGGCGGTACGGCTTTTACGGAAGCGGCTTTACTGGCAGCGGCGAGTAATACCAAAGCGAAGAAAATCGTCGTCGCAGGAACGATTCATCCGGAATATGCGGAAATTCTGCGAACGTATACTTCCGGCTTGGAGTTATCGCTGGATTTCGTACCTGCGGAAAACGGCGTGATTAATATGACGGCGTTAAAAGACGCGATAGATTCCAATACGGCTGCGGTTTTGGTTGCCAGTCCGAATTTCTTCGGAATTTTGGAGGACGTACCTCAAATCGCCCAAATCGCTCACGCATTTAACGCCGCTTTGGTGGTTGCAACGGAGCCGACTTCGTTGGGTCTGCTAAAACGTCCCGGAGATATGGGGGCTGATATTGTAACCTGCGATGGACAGCCGCTGGGAAATTACATGTCTTACGGCGGACCGCATTTGGGTATTCTCGCCGTGCGCGAAAAATATCTCCGACGTATGCCCGGTCGATTAGTCGGACAAACCGTAGATCGAAACGGGAATCGTTGCTGGGTGCTTACCCTCCAAACGCGAGAGCAGCATATTCGTCGGGAAAAGGCGACGTCCAACATCTGTTCAAATCAGGCTTTAATGACTTTACGTACAACAGTCTATTTGTCCTTGCTTGGTGCGGAAGGACTCAAAGAACTCAGTACGCAAATTGCCTGTAAAGCGCAGTACGCCGCCGAACAAATTCAGACGGTCAGCGGATTATCGCTTAAATTCCCCGGTCAGCCGTTTTTTCAGGAGTTCGTCGTTCAGGTTTCAGACGGAAACGTTCAAAAACGGTTGGACGCCGCTTTGAAAAAAGGGATTTTCGCCGGCGTTGCGCTGGAGAAATGGTTCCCGGAATTAAAAGATTGCTTTATGGTTGCCGTAACCGAAAAACGTACTAAGGCGGAAATAGACGCCTTGGTCGAGAGTTTAAAGTAAACAGGATTTCTATCAGAAATTTCCGGGATATTCCGTATACTGGTTCCACCTGGAATTTCCCGGCTGGTATTACTATGTCCCAGCCGTTTCGTTTCGCCTTAATCCGTAAAATAAAGTTTTAATTCAGACGATGGCGAAATCAAAACGGCGTCGATAGGAAAAATCAGGTAGTCATAGTATAAAGCGGATTCGATGGAAAATCCTCTCCGGGGGGTATCGTATAAAATCCCCCTTGATTTTCAGCCCTCTTTTATCCAGAAGACGTTACGTTTTACGGAAAAAGCGGGTTTTTAGTATACTAGCGAACATTTATTCATGCCAGTCGATTTACAATCTACGCCCGACGGCGTAATTCTGCCGGTAAAAGCGCAGCCAGGAGCGAAAAAGAACGATGTCGCGGGTATTCGCAACGGACGATTGCTGGTTAAATGTACTCAAGCTCCGGAAAAGGGCAAGGCAAACGACGCGATTGTCGAAATTATCGCCCGGTATCTAAAAATCAAAAAATCCCAAATTTCCTTGATTTCCGGTTCTACCAACAGCGAAAAGAAATTTTTACTCTCGGGAGTTCAGGCGGCTGATTTGAAAATTGATCTGGAATAATACGAAATTTCTAGCGAAAGAAACGGTGTCGGTCGATTTTTTTGAAAAAACGCACTCTTTTTTTACAATCAACTTGCTTTTTGTTCTGGATTGATGTATAATTGACGGCTGAAGTATGGATTGTCGGATACTGATATTGCTTCAGACAAGAAGACGGAAGTCCATTTTATAATTCTGATTTATTCCCCCCCCTATAGGAGTTACCTTCCATGAAACGACGTGATTTTTTTACTGCAACCGCAGCCGTTGCCGCGTTATCTTTAACCAACCGTTCTATTATTCAGGCGGATTCCGTTGGATCTGACTGGGACGGCAAAAGCCCCAATCAATCTGCCAAGGCCAAACTTCGTATTTCCAGTCAAATGGGCATAATTCCCGGTAAGAACGACTTGGAAAAGTTTGACAAGATGAAACAATGGGGTATCGAAGGAGTTGAACTTAGCGGCGGCATTGTAAACAATCCTGACGAAATGAAAAAACGGATTGCCGACGCCGGTCTGTTCCCCTCGGCGGTATGCTGGGGATCGCATAGCGGCGATTTGGTTTCCGAAGACGTATCCAAACGACAGAAGGGAATCGACGATTTAAAGCAGGTACTTCAAGCCGCCGGAACCGTTGGCAGTACAGGCGTTATTTACGTTCCGGCATTTAACCGACAGACCAAACTGACCAACCAGGAAATTCGCACTGTACTTTTGGATACGTTCCCCACGTTAGCCGATTTTGCCGGCGAATGCGGTACCTCGATTATTTTTGAACCGCTGAATCGGGGAGAGGCGTATTTCCTTCGTCAGGTTGCCGACGGAGCCTCCATTGCCCGCGATATTGCCGAAAAAGCAAGCGAAAAGGGCAAGTCTGGCATCAAAGTTATGGGCGATTTCTATCACATGTCGATCGAAGAAACCGATATGATGGGGGCTTTTATTTCAGGCGGAACCTATCTTCAGCATGTTCATTTGGCCGGCGGAGTAACCGATCCGCGCCGAACGATTCCGGGACAGAATAAAACCCGATTTGTCGAAGGATTCCGCGGTCTGAAATACATTGGATACGATAAATTCTGCTCGTTTGAATGCGGCGTTCGCGGAGATCGGGAAGTTGAAATTCCGAAGGCGTGCGAATTTCTCCGCAAGGAATGGGAACTGGCGATTATTTAGTATAACAGTTCCTTTTGTATACAATTAAAAAACATTTAGGTTTTTCCGTTTGGGAAGCATGGAGCTTGCGCCCGCTTTAATAAGGGGTGCTTGCACCGTAATTAGGGTTATCAGAGTAGCGTCAGGTATTCAAAATCGGCGTTATTTGAGGTAATTTTACGGGAAGGCGCGAAGTTCACGAAGAAGAAATATAATTGGAGATTTAGAATATCGCATTGAACGGAAATACAACCGGAGCGCGGACGTCCTCGTACGCAACATTTTATATTTCTTAGGTTCTTTCGGTAATTTCACTCCTGCCCGCGCCGCTTGGCGGCGTGGGCAGATAATTGCAGTGGAGGTATGTTCCGCCCCGGACTAAAGTCCGGGGTTATGGAGAAGACTTTCCCCGCCATAACCCGCCACTTCAGTGGCGAGAAGAGGGGGAGTACGGCTTTCTACCTCTCGTCGCTCCCTCCGGGAGCGGTTCGGCTCGATGTTTTTTTGTGGTTCTATCAAACGGAAATCCCTTTTCCTGATTGCGCGGAACTTTCTCCCGCTTTCCCAAGACGGTACAAATTCCGATATTATCGAAAATCCCATGAAGAAGAAATCTACTCAAATACGGCGGCGGATCCGAGCTGTTCCTCAATTCGTAAAAGCTGATTGTACTTGCAGATTCTATCCGTGCGCGTTGGAGCACCGGTTTTAATCTGTCCGCAATTCAGCGCAACCGCTAAATCGGCAATAAACGTATCTTCCGTTTCGCCGGATCGATGAGAAACAATCGTCTTATACCCATTCCGCTGGGCGAATTGAATCGTTTGGATGGTTTCCCAAACCGTTCCGATCTGGTTTGGTTTGATCAATACGGAATTAGCGGTATGACGTTCGATTCCTTGGGCAACCCGGTTGATATTGGTTACAAATAAATCGTCCCCGACAAGCTGAATTGCCCGATTATTCGCCGTATTATCCGTGGAACAGGGGGAACCGATAAGCGTTTTGGTCATCAATTCCCAGCCGTCCCAATCGTCTTGCGCGCAGCCGTCTTCGATACTAAAAAGAGGATAGTTCTGTATCTATGACTCATATACGTCCACCAGTTGGGATACGTCCAGATTCTGTCCATTCAATCGATACCGTTTGGTTTGAGGGTCGTAAAATTCCGAGGCGGCGGCATCGATCGCCAAACTGATCTGTCCAGTTCGATTTTCCGTATTTATATTTCGACACGTCTGAGGTTTATATCCCGCCTGATCAATCGCGTTGATAAGCAAGTCAAACACCTGTTCCGCAGGAGTCCCTGATTTTATTTGTACGCTGTTATTATTATCATCTTTCTGACTTGAATTATTGGAAAAACAGGGTGCAAATCCGCCTTCGTCCCCCAACCCGGTAAACAGATTCTTTTCGCATAATAATTTTTTGAGAATATGATACGTTTCGCTCCCTGCTTTGAGAGCTTCACTGAACGTTGCAAATCCCCACGGGACAATCATAAACTCTTGTATATCTAATTTGTTATCCGCATGACAGCCGCCGTTGATAAGATTCATCATTGGAATCGGCAGTCTATTCGCGCAGCAACCGCCTAAATACCGAAACAGGGGAATATCCAGATATTCCGCCGCCGCCCGCGCTGCCGCAATTGAAACCGCTAAAATCGCGTTGGCTCCCAGTCGGCTTTTGCATTCGGTTGCGTCCAGCTGAATAAGCGTTTGGTCAATTTTGGTTTGATTCAAAACATCCAGATTAATAATCTCCCGGGCAATACACGTATTTATATGTTCAACTGCCAGCAAGACGCTTTTTCCTCCGTATAATTGAGGATTTTTATCCCGCAGTTCGACCGCCTCGTGGACTCCTGTACTAGCTCCGCTGGGAACTGAAGCGGTCGACGTTATTCCGCACGCCAGCGTAATTTGGGCCTCGACAGTCGGATTCCCTCGACTATCCAAAATTTGCCGTCCGTAAACCTCTGCTATTGTAGAACTCATCGTTTTTGCTCCTAATATAATTGCGTCGAAATACGACCGATTCCATTTGCGATTATCCAAAAGGCAAATTCACAAATCGGCGTTTATCGTACCGATACATAAAGCATTATAGCGGTTCGGGGAAACAGAAATCTTACGTTGATATACAGAATTTTACTATAACCACGTGATTTTTCCTCTTCGGCATCGTATTGATTTCGCCCGATCGGAATCAAATAATCCCCCATATTTTACGGATTAAGGCGAAATGAAACGACTGCGTTTATTATACAAACCGGAAAAAATCACGTGGAATCAATATACTACTTTAGCGTTCCGATAACCTGTTTAATCGAATCGACGCCCAGCGTATCCAGGGCGGCGGGAAGTGCCTGGATAATTTCGGTTGTAGCACGGGGTTTATAGAAGTTCGCCGTTCCGACCTGAATGGCAGACGCTCCAGCAACGAAAAATTCCATCGCATCGTCAATCGTTTCGATTCCGCCCATTCCGATAACAGGAATATGAACGGCCTGAGCGGTTTGATAGACCATTCTCAAGGCGATCGGCTTTATTGCCGGACCGCTTAAACCGCCCATTCGATTCCCCAGCCGAGGGCATTGACGCCGCCAGTCGATCGCCATTCCCAAGACCGTATTGATTAAACAAACCGCGTCTGCTCCGGCACTTTCCGCCGCTTTTGCGATGGCGGTAATATCGGAAACGTTCGGCGTTAATTTAACAAACAGCGGCATTTTAATCGCCTTTCGGACAGCGGTTACCAGTTCAAAACACGCCTTCGGGTCTTTGCCGAAGTCCGTTCCGTGGGCAACGTTGGGGCAGGAAATATTCATTTCCAAGGCGGAAATAGCGGCGGAATTTTCTTCAACCGCCTGTTCTATACGTTTGGACATAAAGACATAATCATCCAAATTTTCGCCTGCAAAAGAAACGATTACCGGACACGGTACCGTTTTATAGTACGGCAGTTTATGCTCGATAAACGCCTCCAGACCATCGTTATCCAGTCCGATTGCATTTAGCATTCCCCCGGTCGTTTCTACCGTTCGCGGCGCGGCGTTTCCCGCTCTGGCAGAATGAGTAATCGTTTTGGGAATCACCCCTCCCAGCCGGGCTAGATCGACTAAATCGGAACCTTCGATAATATTACCAAAAGTACCGGAGGCAACTAAAACCGGATTTTGAAGGCGTAACGGTCCGATGCAAACGGATAAATCTTTCATGATAGTTCAACAGGGAATTAAAATGGTGTTATGTACTATGGTTACGTGATTTTTCCTCTTGACGTCGTTTTGATTTCTTTTCCTGAATCAAACAGCTCCTTATTTTGCCAATTAAGGCGAAATGAAACGGCTGGGGTTTGTTATGCAAGCCGGAAAAAGTCAAGCGGAATGAGTATATTATACAACGCAAGATTCAATTTGTCAATCCGTTTGAAAAATTCTTTGAATAAATATAACCCCCCCCTGTTCTGGCGATTTATACTAGGACTACTTGAATTTTCCTTTTGACGTCGTTTTGATTTCTCCCGTTAAACTAGAAGAAAACGGGTTCAGCTTGAAATCTTCCGGCATATATTATCATAAAACAGGGGGAATATCCCTGTATTGCCGCAAGATTTCCAAAGGGAATCAATATAGGTGCTACATGTTTGTATCGTCGTCGACCGTTCCTTTAATCGAAAAGACACGGTCCATCGCCCTGCCAATTTCCAGGGCGTGATCTCGAGTAGGCGCGTATACCCGGCAGATCCGAAAAGTCTGCGGAATAGAACGATATAGTTCTTCCGTATCCAAGGGCTTAATCTTTCCTGTTGAGGATTCAAACACATAATTTTGCTGTCGCGCCGGTTCCAGAGCGTCTGGACGGCACACATGCCGCGCGGAATCAAAACGCAATTTCAGATTTTGTAATTCATCGGGCAATTCTTTCATAAAACGGATTTTGAACATTTGCTCATCTGATGCTATATTCATCTTTTCTTCTCCGTCCTGAAAAGCAACCGTCTGCTGACAAATCAGCTGCCAGTTTAACTCGCGACTGCTCATTTTACGCCAATGTTCGTACTGGTTACGTAGATGCGGGTTGTCGCTGTTACGCCAGGAATCAACCAGCGCCATAAGCGAAAATTCCGTAAAATGGAGGTAGTCCTCTAAATGTTCAGCCGGGTTGCCGGGGAACAGGTCTGACTTGCAGGCGTCGAAGAAATCGCCTAATTCAAGGTCGATTGCACGAACCGTTCGATGAAAATAGACGGTCTTGAATAATTCCGCTCTTGCGGAAATAAACTGTATAACCGCCGAAAGTCCTTTTTCGTGAATAGTAAGTCCCTTTTCCGTAAATCGGGTATAATGCAGCAAGCGGTCTATATCTATACTGCGCTGATTTATTCCCGACATAAAGGCGTCCCGGAGAACGAAATCCATGTTGTCAACCGTATATAATCCGCAAAACAGACTTCGCAGGAAAATAAGCCATTGAGGTTGTTGAACGTCTTCTTTTTCAGAAGGACGTTTAATAATCCACGCGACTTGTTCCGGGTTGAGCTGTTCGCCGGGCAACAGAGCGTTGTTGGGCGTTTTACGAATTCGACGAATCAAGTCGGCTAATTGATCCCGAATAATAATACCGCCCATAATTTCATGGTTGATCTTTTTTCCATTGTACGAATAGTCAGATAAATAATGCCGGTCAAAGAAATGCCCAAACGGTCCGTGTCCAACATCGTGCAGCAAGGCCGCAACGCGGGCAAGAGCTTCTACGTAACCGCGGCTGGGAACGGGTTGAGATTGGCTTAATCCCAATTTTTGGATAGATTCTACCAAGCTGTCGTAAAGTAAATTTACAGTTCGGGAAGCCATGTGCATCGCGCCTAAAACGTGCTGAAATCGGGTATGTTCCGCAGTCGGGAAAACCCACCAAGCGGTTTGAAGCTGATGTATCTGGCGGAGCCGTTGTACCCACGAATTATCAATCAACTGACGTTCGGATACTTCTCCTGCCGCCAAGTTGGCGTTCGAGGTAAAAGGAATATAGCCATGAACGGCATCGTAAGTTAAATTCGTATCATCAATTTGATTCATGAAATCCATTGCTTTCAAATAAACCAGGTTATTATTTGTCTTATACTGCGACACATCATTTTTCCCCTTGACGCCTTTTTGATTTCGTTTGGAAATAAAACGTTGTCTTATCGATTAGGACGAAATAAATCAAGCTGGCTTTCTGTAATATAAACCCGGGAAATTTCAAATGAAATCTGGTATAAAAACCGATTACTACTTCTCTCAAAATTTATTAAGCTCTATTATACTGATAATCGACGGTAGATTCAATGGGGGGAGAGAATATTGAGCGATTTTTGATGGTATTCCAAGTCCGCTGCGGATAGTATTTATATCTCAACGCGAAAAATTTTTTAGTCGGAAACGTTTGGGTGGGGAAATATTAGGCAAGGAAAGTATTGCTTATATTCAATATATGATATATTTGTCTGTCTATATATTTAATAGTGCACTCTATTTTCGTGAAAAGGGAATACTTTTAACAGATTTTCAACTAAAAATAGCTATTGTCCGAATAAAAAGTACCTTGGACATCTTGTCAGGAATAAAACGTTAGTTATAATATAAGGTATAATGCGAGGTGATTATTGCCTAAAAAGGTGAGTAATTACCAAAGCTGCGTAGAATTTGAACGTCTGGAACGCCGTTCGCTTACCCTAATATACCCCTTGGAATTAGTCATGTCCGAAAGATATCCGCATCTGAAAGCCACAGATCCTGAAATTTACAACCTGATTTTAAAGCAAACCGCTTACGAATCGTCAACCTTAAAAATGATTGCGTCTGAAAACTACGCTTCCTTTTCCGTGCTGGAAGCAACAGGCTCTTCGCTAACCAACAAGTACGCTGAAGGCTATCCCGCCGCGCGTTATTATGAGGGCAACGAAGTCATTGACGAAGTAGAAACACTTTGCATAAATCGATTAAAAACGATTTTCGGAGCTGAACACGCCAACGTTCAACCGTTAAGCGGTTCTTCAGCGAACTCGGCCGTCTATCGTGCAGTTATGGCAGGAGCCGAAAAAGTAATGGGCATGCCCGTTTCAGAGGGCGGACATTTAACTCATGGCTGGAAAGTTAACTTTTCCGGTATGGATTACACGCAGGTTCCGTTTAGCCCGTCTCCCGAAACGGGAATTTTGGATTACGATCAAATTCGCGATATAGCCAAACGAGAACGCCCTCGTATGATTTGGTGCGGTGCAACCGCCTATCCCCGTCGAATTGAATACGATAAATTTGCCGAAATTGCAGCTGAAGTAGACGCCTATTTGGTAGCCGACATCGCGCATATATCGGGCTTAATTGCCGGCGGCGCGTTGCCTTCTCCGGTTCCCTATTGCGATATTGTAACCAGTACAACGCATAAAATGATGCGCGGTCCCCGCAGCGGATTTATTCTTTGCAAAGAAGCCGACCGCTACCAACAGAAGTACTATCCGACCAGCAAATTCAATTTGGCGAAACGAATTGACCGCGCTGTTTTCCCCGGACTTCAAGGCGGTCCTCACGAAAACGTAATTGCTGCCATGGCGGTTGCGTTTGGTGAAGCCTTAAAGCCGGACTTCAAAAATTACGCGCAACAGGTTATCAAAAACGCGCGTCATTTAGGAGCGTGCCTGGAAAAAGAAGGTATCAAACTCGCCTCCGGCGGAACCGATACTCACATGCTTTTGTTAGACTTCCGCGATAAGGAATTTACCGGCAAGGACGTCTCCACCGCTTTCGCTCAGGCAGGTATTATCGCTAATTTTAACATGGTTCCCGGCGATACGCGCAAGCCGACTGTAACAAGCGGTGTACGTATGGGAACTGGTGCTTTAACGTCCATGGGTATGAAAGAAGCGGATATGGAACAGGTTGCCGCCTGGATTATTCGTATTGTTCGTGCGTTGCCCAACGCCCAGCAAGAATCAGCCAAAATTCGCGGTGAAGTTGCTGAATTTTGCAAGCAATTTGTTATTCCCGGTATTACGGAGTAAGAAAAAATGTCCGCTGCCGAATCGTCCGAAGTTCAGCCGAAACCCCAGATAACCATCTTTTTGGACAAGAAAGACTATACTTACTGTCCCGGAGAGGCATTGACGGGGGTTTATAGAATTTTGGACGTAGAAGCGGACCAAATCCAGTCGGTAGAAATGTCCGTTTTATGGCGGACCGAAGGCAAGGGCGACGAAGATATGGGCGTTATCGATTTTCGCGCCCTGTCCCGGCGTCAGGAAGACTGGATTAATCCGCGGATTCCCGGTAAGATCGATACGGTTTTACCTTTGGCCCCGGTTAGTTACGAGGGGCAAAGCCTGAAAATTCGCTGGTGCGTTCGCGTCCGAATGTATTTAACAGACGGAGCGGAGGTACTGGCAGAACGCGGTTTTTTGGTGCAATAGCCATGCGGCTTGGTAATCCTATTGGAATTATCCCGTTTTGATTTTTGGTTTTTTGCAAAGAACGTTTAGGAATTTCAAGGCGAGGCGTTGTAATACCGCCTCCAGCCGAGATGGCCCGATTTATGTTACCCAAGTCCGGTCGTTTTATTTCGCCCTGATCGGCAAAACAAAGGGTTCGTTCGATTTATGAAGCAAAATCAAAATGGTGTTGGTAGAAAAATCGTGTAGTCGTGATATAAAATAGCTTGCTTTTATTGCGGACAGGGTCATGCGATAAATAGGCGAATGCTATATTTTGAGAAAAAGTCAGTCGAGCCTATATACTGTTGGTGCTGTATCGTTAGTATTATTTTATCGTAAAGAATAAGCGGCGATATAAAATCGGTGTTGGATTTTCGTAAAAAATCTAACTGAGATAAAGAAAAAATCAAACCTTTTGATATGAGTGTGCGTATTAGATGGCAGGACCTGCAAAGCAAGCTGAGAAAACTATACAACGCCTTCAGGAAGTGGAATTAGATTTTAATTCCGCTTCGGATGAGCAGTTGCTAGATGCTTTTTGCCGTCAAAAAAACACTCGAGCGATAGAAGTTCTTATTCTTCGCTATGAGACTCCCTTGTTCAACTATCTGGTAAGGTACTTAGGCAATCGAGAGGCGGCGGAAGATGTTTTTCAAACTTCTTTTTTGCAAGTCTATACCAAGTGTAATCAATTTGATACTTCCAAACGGTTTAAGCCGTGGTTGTATACGGTTGCTACCAATCAGGCAATAGATTATCAACGCCGAAATCGTAGAAATCCGACCATTAGTTTAGACACTCGATATTCCATTGATGACGACGGAGCTTCGGGTTCTTTGCAAAGTTTGCTAGAATCCGTGGAACCGGAGCCTGCGTTATTTTTAGATAACGAAGAACAGGCAAAGATCGTTCATAAGGCGGTATCTGAACTTCCTCCCGGATTAAGACAAGCGGTCGAGTTGGTCTATTTTGAAAACCTGAAATATCGGGACGCAGCCGATATTATGGGTGTTCCTGTCGGTACGGTCAAAAGCAGACTTCATGCTGCGATGAAAAAGCTAGGCGAAAAACTCGTCAACCGATTGCCAAATAACGATTAATTAAAGTGATTTTCCCTACTGTTACTGTCGATATATATTGTATAATCGTTAAATTTTAACAATATCATACTCAAACGAAGTTATATAGCGTATATGTCGGCATTATGTTGTTTTGGTGTGTTATCCACCAGGTGTAATGATGAATGAGAACGAAATAAATGTTTTGTTAGACCGTTTTGTTGATGGTCTGGACGTTTCCGAGTCAGACCGCGTAACGGAATTAATTGATTCTCAGCCCGTATGGTCTGATATGTATAAACGTATCAATAACGTTTTTGGCTGTTTGGAGATTGAACGTCGCCACGGTTATAGTCAAGAGCCCCCGCGTGGTTTAGTTAATCGAACGTTACAGCGTCTTGCGGATTATGATCAATCTCATCAAACGTCTTCTTCAACATCTGGCTTTACTGCGAACCGTTCAAATACCGCCAATTCTTCCCAACGCTCAAGTAAAATAAAACCGTCTTTTTTGGCAATGTGTGTTTGCGCTGGTTTCCTTTTAATTACCGTCCCGGCGGCATGGCTTTTGTTTGCGGGTCAAATCGCGGACACGTCCAATTCCGCTTCCTTTGTCTCAGCAACCCATTCTTCGGATAATCCTTACGCAATCAATAATTCTTGTCCTCATAATTTTGCGTTTACCGGTTACCAAGCTCAGCCTGATTCCGCTTTAACTTTTTGTTCTAATAGTAATTCCTCTGACGAATCGACGTTAGTTTCCTGTTCCAATTCTGGTCAGCCATACACAATAAACAACGCAGACTATCAATTGGTTGATCTTTCGGGAAACAACTCTAATCTTAAAACAGATAACGCGAAAATTGCCTGTCCTGACGGTTGCGTTGTGCTGGTTTCTCATCCCAACATGCGTCCTGTTGTTGTCGTACCGGAAAAGCAGCTTCCTGCAGAGTTGCATGACGTTCAGAATTGCATTAATCCCGGACCGGCTATTAACAATTCGTTTGTTGTTCCGGTAAGCTACCGTCAATAATAGTATCGTATTTTAGGTTCGATACGACTATTCAACCGGTTGATACGTGATTTTACGTTCTGGTGTGATTTTATGTATTTTTGCTTTGTCCAATTTGAAGATTCCTCAACATTCTCAATGCGGGATTCGTCGTATTTAATCCACGCAATCGCGGATATAGTTGCTAAAAATTATTTCTTCCCTCTTGCAACAAGTCCGATATTATTGTACAATAGTAGAAATACTTGA
>CAYZMZ010000011.1:4569-21159 GCA_964479655.1 uncultured Planctomycetaceae bacterium | reverse complement strand
AAACGGCAAGTCCTATTATTGTACGGGGATGACCGCGGGACGGCGAGGACGCCTTGCCTCCGCATATACTTCTGTTCAATGCGGTAGTCGTTGCGCTACGTTGTATTTACAATGATAAACCAATTTTTCGGCATCGGGCGGTAGTCCAACCGCATAGCGGTTGAATGTTCATAGCCGTGCGTGAAACACACGGAAAAGAATCCGTCCCCTTCCGTCGCGAATTTTTCCCTTGCGCAGCCAGCCGAAGGCTGGCTGAGCGAGGGAAAAATTCGCTCAAAATATAGGGAAAAAATCGTTTACTACCACTCGGAAACGCCTAAAGGCGTAAAGCCCCCGAATCAATGCGGTATTCTAAATCGGGCGGCGTTTGGAGTGGCAAATATGCCCCCAACAGAACGAAAGCGGGGGGGTATTCAGTTGGTCTTTTCGGTTCAGTTCAACCGCTACGCGGTTGCCCCCGAGGCGGGGTTCCCTGTTCGGCTACCGCCGGTTGCCCCAAAAAATGGTTTATCGTTGCAATTACACGTATACTTCCGTCCTATGCGGTATTCAAAATCTATCCTTATATTTCTTCTTCGTGCGGCTTCGTGTCTTCGCGCCTTCCTGTAAAAATGACCTCAAATAACGCCGATTTTGAATACCTGACGCTACTCTGATAACCCTAATTACGGCGCAAGCGCCTTCATTACGGGCTTGCGTGCGTCTTTGTGCCTTCCTGTAAAAATGACCTCAAATAACGCCGATTTTGAATATAAGACGCTAACCGGATAGCCCTAATTACAGCGAGTCTTTATCGCTTATTACGCCGCCTTGCGGGTTTTGCTTTCAGTAGCAGACGAATTCATCGCGTCCATAAGCCGCTGAAAATTTTCTTCCGTTGAGGGAGTAAGCCGACCTAGAGGAACACTGTTTTTGCAGCCGGTTACCTGCGGAAGATTCCCCTCAACGCGATCTACAAACATCATAGATAAAACCGCAGCGGCGGCGGGATATAATACCTTTTCGGAGGGAACCTCGGGCGGCTGAAGCGTAGAACCTAAATTGGGAATTTTGCGTCCGATTTCCCGAATCAAAAATCCGTTTGTCTTACCCGCTCCTATTATATACATCTGCTCGATTTTTCCCGGTATGAACTTCTGTACAGAATCAGAAATGCAGTCTGCGATAAAACAGGTTGCTGTACATAAAATGTCTTTGAGATTCCATTTCTTTTCAACCGCGCAATTTAGCATTTGGATTAAAAAGCGATTCGCCTTTACTCCGCCTGGATTCCAGCGCGGCAGAGGTGTGCGCAGCCACGGATTCTGTTTCCATAATTCCGCCAGCTCGGCAATACAACGTCCTTGAACCGCCAAATGCCCATCGGAATCGGCGGTATGCGAATTATACGAAATACGTTTAACCAGCTGATTGAGCAAGTCAATCCCCGGCGCGGCGTCAAAAGAAAGCACGCCCTTTAATCCCCCGCGTCCGACAGGAGGAAAATACGATAATCGACAGGCTGAACAGTTCAGTTCCAGCAGCAATCGATTTTTATTGGGACTGTTAAGCAGACTCCATAATCCGGCGGCGGCGATCGGTCCGCCTTGTCCGGACTGCGCCATGTCCGACTGCGCGAATCCGTCGCAGACGTTTATTCCCGTCTGCTGCGCAAAGACTGCGGATTCTATGCTGGACAAAGCAACCGTCTTTGATCGACTGCTAAACCATAAACCTGGATCTAAAACACCAGACAAAATTATATCACTGGCTGAAAGTCCATGTTCCGCCAGAATTTTACCGGTTAGCTGAACCAGTAATTCGGTATAAGACAATCTCAAAGCGGAAATAGAGGCGGGAAAATTCCGGTCTGAATCTTCCATCGAGGTAAATTCCGACCATTGACGCCATGTATTTGCCAGTTCGTAAGATAAAGGTAAACTGTCCTCTGCCAAAATCCGGATACCGGTTTCTACCCCCTGTTGTATCGATTCTATTATCGCCGCCTGAACCTGTCCGTCATCGGGATTGATATACAAACCCAAAAACAACCGACGAGGTTTTTTATAACGGGGACTGGAAAACCGCAGGGAAAAAGGAAATTCTGGCATAAAACTTTTTACTGTTAGGAGTTATCTTAAACCAAAATGCGGTCGGAATATACCTGACCGGTAATATTTGCGATAAATTCTTCAAAAATACGCATGTCCAAAGCGGAGGCGGTTTTGCTGCACTCAGGATGAAATTGAGTTCCAATAGCAAACCAGTTGGGGTCTTCCGATTCGATAACTTCAATAATACCATCCGGGCAGCGGCCGGTCGCCTTGAAGCCGGGAGCAACATCGCAAATCGCCTGATGATGCCGACTATTGACGCGAATTTCGCCGTCTCCGTAAATGGTTTCCATGAAAGTACCCATCTCTATTTGCATCGCGTGTCGATGAAGAAACATTTCTTTTCCCATGTGAGGAATGGCGTTGGGAACATCTTCTTCAATATCAAAATAGAGTGAACCGCCTTCGTAAACGTTCAGCAGCTGCATGCCCGAACCGATCGCCAACAGCGGCATTTTACGGGAGGAAACTTCCTCCAAAAGCATACGATCAAAGGTTTCTCGACGGCTATCCATTACCCGGCAGGAATAATGACGCTCGTAACCTTGCAGACGCGGGTCCAAGTCTTCGCCTCCGACCAGTACCATGGCATCGAGAGAATTGAGTACCTGGGCTATATCAGCGCGGTCTTCAATCAAAGGAAGTGCAACGGGAATTCCCCCGCTGCGAATTATGGATTCATAATAGCCCGAACAGAGAATACTAAATGCAGGTCTTTCATCTCGAGAGGCCCGAAAATCCATGTTCATTCCAACTAAAGGCTTTGCGCACATAACAAACAGAATTCCTTTCCGACGACTTAACCGTCGATGGATTCAGTAAATAGACTTGTATAAATATACACACGACACGGGGATTCCTTTCTCCATGTTAGGTTATATATTTCTGTTTGATTAAACAACAAGTTTTTAAGTGCTGAATCCTTCTCCTGTAAATGCGACGCGTGAAACGTCTGGTTGAATTATGCAAGCGGTATTAAATGTAGCAATTATTCCGGGAATGAAAAGAGGGTATCAACATTTTGATTGGTTTTTATTAAAGTTACAATATGATGTATAATTAACTGTTTTCATTATGCGATAATCCACATAAAAGAAATTCGGGAAATGGTACAGCCATCAAATCCGGTGTATTCCGACTGCCTTTTATCAGCGGCATAAAGGGGGAATCGGACTCGTAACAGATCCTTTCAGGCGCATTGTCCTTCAGCCAACGCCATGTTTGATGAACGCCGGTTTTATCGCTCCGAAATAGATGGCTGCCGTAAGAAAAAAAGACGTTGTAACGGGCTAAAAGCCATTTTATATCTTGAATTGTGCCGCTGAAAGCATGAAAGGTAATTAGAACATCAAGTTTTCCGGCGGCTTTTAGTACCGCGATCATTTGTTCCCAGGCGCGAGCGCAATGAATCGTAACCGGACGTTCTACTTGCCGGGCAATTTCCAGTTGATCGGTAAAAACAGCATGTTGAATTTCCAACGAAACCTCTGCTTGATGAATACAATCCAAACCGATTTCTGCTACAATGGAATCGGGTAGTCGATTCAGCAAGCGGATAAGCCGATCTTGCCAGCCGGAAGATGTTTGTCCCGCATACCATGGATGAATACCGAAACCGGGACGAATTACGTTCGCCCCGTACCGCCTGTACAAATGTTCGACACGAATCCAGTCTGGCTCGTTGCTCGAATCGCAGCAGAATTTAACGACTCCCGCAGCCTGCGCTTTTCGGATAATCGAATCCCGGTCTGAATCAAAAGCCGGGTCCTGCAAATGACAATGCGAATCTATGTTCATCTTATTGCACCTATAGGTTATTATCATATAATTAATCTAACCGATAGTACGATACAAGTTAGAAGAAAGTTCGCGTGTTATATGATGCTTTATATTACGCTTTATTTTACGAGTTATACTACGCTTTATATTACGCTTAAAAGTATTTCATTCGACGTCGTTTAAATTCCCCGTAAAAAGAACAATCGTCCGGTTTTACCGATTCGGATGAAATGAAACGGCGGGGGGGACGAGAAAGTATAAACCGGAAATTTCAGGTGGAACTCCGTATATAAAGCAAAGAATCGGACAAAGAGTTTTATCAATTTAATTCAAATATCCATGGAATATCCAACCTACGCTCAACTGAAGCCGAAATTATCCCAGTCGAAATTCCGATCGCGATTTCATCTGACGGATAAAGACCGGGCGTATATTGCCTTGAAGGGTTGGGTGGAAATTCGTTTTCAAGCTCGAAAATTTATTACAGAACGGCTCAGTGCGGCGAATCCGATTAAAGACGGCAAGCAAACTCCGATGCGCGGACACGTTGTTTTTTTAGCACAGCATGCAACGGCGTGCTGCTGTCGCGGTTGTTTGGAAAAATGGCATGCGATTTCTGCCGGGCACGCCCTGAACGATACCGAAATAGACTATATTGTCGATTTTCTATTGGACTGGCTAAAAGATCAGGCGGGAAATCTGTCGAGCTATCCAACCACGCCGACTCTATTTTCTGACTTGAACTGAAACGTTGTGCAATCTCTGCACGGAGGGAAATTTCGGGGTTTGAACAACAGAATAATTAGACGGCTGACCGATAATCATATACGCTTCAACATCTGCTGGCAATTTATTCAGTCCTTCTTTTCCCAATACGGATAAGGCGGTTGCCCAAATATCGGCGGTCATGCAGTCGTTCGCTAAAACCGTAACTGAAACAGGCGTATCGGGCGTTGATTGGAGCGGAAACCCGGTATTCGGGTTAATTATATGGCTGAAACGCTGATTCCCCATTTGAAATCCTCGATAATATCCGCCACTGGTACAAACCGCCTTGGTACCGGCAGTCGCGTCAAGCTGAAATTTTCCCCAAATAGAAGAAGGGGCAACGAACGAATGGGCATCTTTTTTTTGCGGCGGAACAAACGGATTGGCAATAACAAACGTCCAGTAAGAGACCTGGATAGAGCGTCCCCAAACCGCAACGTCCCCTCCGATGTCAACCATAGCTCCGATTGGTTTTAAGGCGATTAATTCTTCAATCGCCCGATCAATACAAAAGCCCTTGGAAATACCCCCTAAATCGACGGCGAGACGTTCGTTTTGAGCTGTCTGAATTTGCTGAGCCGTCGGCATTATACCAGATTTTTGAGCGGACTTCCACAATTCTATCTGCGGTCGGCAGTAAACGTCAAACGCGCCGTCTGTTAGAATTTTTGCCGTCTGCGCAGCATCTAAAACCGTTTGCAATTCGGCAGAAGCCGGACTATTTTGTCCCTGCATTGCACTTTGATTATATCGACTGACCTCGGAATTTTCTACCCAGTTGCTAAAAGTAACCGATTCCCGCCGCCGCAAATTCGCTTCGACAGATTGAAGCCCCGCGTTCGCTTGTTCTATTTGCCTGGTTGAGCTGTACCGGCTTATAACCAGTCCAATAGAACAATCGGTTCCCATAATTCCCACTGGATTGGATTGTAGAGAAAGCGGTTTAAAGCTGATTTTGGGTTTGAATATTCCCGCCAAGACGGTAATTATAATCAGCAGGCATAAAAAAACAACAAAACGACGATTTTTCCTCTCTTTTAGAAATAGGAATAAACTCGTCGTTTCGTTGTTCGCGGTTTGCATAGTCTTTAAGCAAAACAAGGAGGGAAAGAAGAATTATTCACCCAGATTCAGTCCCTTTAGTTCACGTGCGGCTTCCTCGTCGTCCTTCTTTTGTTGTTCTTCAGAAACCTCTTTAACCGCAGCGACATCGTCGCTGACAGCAGGACTATCGTCCGTTTCTGCTGCGGAATCGGGAGCTTCAGTTTTTAAACTGGAATCTGAACTGTCCTTTTTCGTATCAGCGGTCTTTTCTTCGGAGCTAGTATCAGCAGAGGCGTCTGTATTGGAATCACCCGCTCCAATACTTTCCGTTGGAATACGGAATACAACCGGGTCTTTTGACTTAGCGGTAGGACTGGGTAAAGTTAAAAACAAATACTTGGCTGCCGGAACGTGACGGCGGAAAATCAAAATATCGGTTATAGCCGGGTCATCAGAATACAGTTCTTTTGTTTCTTTTTTAACGCCCTTGGCAATATCGCCCGGTTTTAAATCGGACGGGTAGCTGTTATTATTATCGTCTTTTAAAGATACCTCAACTTTTCCTCCCTTTGACATTTTAGACGACCACGGAGTAAAGCTTGACAAAAAATTGGCGTTGGTATTTTTAACCGCAAGTTTAATAACTACAGACTTACTATCGCAATCTTCTTCCGCTCCGGTTTTACGAACAATTTCTTGACCGCCTCGTTTTACCGAAACGATTTTAACTTCCAAATCGCCCGATTGACATGGCTGGGTATATTCCGTAAATTTATCGGTTGGAGTTTCCGTATCAGACTTGGAGGCATCGGCAGCCTCCGTATTGGAATCTCCTTCCTCTTTTTCAGACGGTTTTGCGTCTCCAAATGAGGCTTGAACCTTAGCCGCGTTGTCTGTATCGGCTTTGTCATCCTTTATGGGAGCGGTTTCCGAATTGACTGTATCCTGCGCAGGAGCGTCTGAGGCCGTTGCGTTTGCAGGCGTATCTGAATTCTCTTCCGTTGCGGGTTTTTGCTTGGATCCGCTCGAAAAAACCAGTACCAGTACAATAACCAAAACTAATACAATAGCTCCGGCAACGCCTGCTAAAATATAAGTAAATTGTTGATCCTGCGATTTTTTCTTGTTCCCCTTGGCAGAATCGGCTTTCCCTGCTGTCTTGGAACCTCTTTTACCAGAGGAAGCGTGCTTACCGGTTAAATTTGTACCGCTGGCTTTAAATTCAAAACTGGAGGATGAATCGGCAGAATCCGACGCATTGCTGGAAGCCGGGGCTATAGGAATCGCGGCGGCAACAGGCGGAATTGCATTGGGTTTGGATCGAGTTATCGTAGGAATTGGAATATTCGTTCCTGTTTTAGGTTTTTTGGGAACCGAAAAATCAAATGTATTTGCCGGAGTTGCGTTAGACACCGGGACAGCCGGTATATTGGGAACCGCTGCTGCGCCATTCGATTTGGTGTCTTCTGATTGGACAGAAATCGGAATGGGAGCCGTTGGGGTAGAATCCACTTGTTGTGGAAACAGACCTTTGGCTGAAGAAGCCACAACCCAGTTTCCCTCTTCGCCGCGCCGGATGTAATCCGTCGGTTGAAGTCGTTTGGAGGCGGCTAGTTGACGTAATTGTTTGGAATCCATTGGACCAAACGTTTGTTCGCCTAATTTGTAATACCAATCTGACATGGTTCAAATTCCCAAAATTGAGTAAAAAAACAGGAAATACAACGATGGCGGAAATTCAACGATGCCCCCAAAGAAAATTTCCAACAATACTATATAATACTAAATATTTTGGAAAAGTCCAGAATATTTTTGGAAATTTTAGGCTTTTTTCTTGAAAATAAAGACTATTCCTTTATTTTTTACGAATAAACAGTATAATTTACCTTAAAATCGTTTTTTTAATATGTTCCAACTCACCTAAAAGTAGAATTAATATGAAATATAAATCTGTAATTTTTGATATGGATGGATTGATGTTTAATTCGGAAGACATCTACTATGCTGCCTCCGAAGAAACCTTAAAATCATACGGGAAAAAATACACGCAACAACTCCATCGCCTTATTATGGGGACGACGGTAAGAAAATCGATGGAAATGATTATCCAGGAATTGAATCTGCCGGTAAGCTGGGAAACGTTAGGCGCACAAACGCACGAGCATTTTGTCCGATTACTTCCCTCTATGCTCAAACCAATGCCGGGGCTATTCGAGTTGCTGGATTTTTTGGACGCAAATTCGATTCCCCGTGCGATTGCAACCAGTACGAATCGGATTTTGATGGAAAAGACGCTGGCTGTTTACGGTCTGGAACCCCGATTTTATAAAACGGTTACCGGTTCCGATATTACCAACGGAAAACCCCATCCGGAAATTTATCTCAAAGCCGCTTCGGAATTAGGCTTTTTGCCTAATCAATGTCTGGTTTTGGAAGATAGTTCTACCGGCTGTCGAGCTGCTAAAAACGCGGGAATTTTTACGGTCGCCGTTCCTGCCGAACATAGCAAAGATCAGGATTTTAGCTTCGTTGATTTAATTGCCGCTTCCTTAGCCGATAGCCGCATTAAACAGATGCTGATATAGACTGCATGTACAAGAAGAAACTGTATACGCCTAATCATTTGTTTTGACAATTGACGTACTGTTTTTTCCTGAAGAAAAGATAAACGTAACAGACAGATATACAACAATGCATGTTGTAAATACGACCGATACCCGAATCAGGCGCGTAGTCAAGGTCGGTTCGTCTGGAATTATATTCATCATTCCAGTACCTGCGGCAAACATAATTATTGTTGCTCCTATATACTGTATAAAACGTTCTGTGACTAAATGTTTACGTAGTTGCAACGGCTCGTTATTTGACGGAGTTTTTTCTTCGTCCGAAAACTCGCAACAAGTGCTTTTGCGCAGTCGATAAAACGCGATTCCCAAGTATAACGCCAGTCCGGAAATACTCAATACGGTTGATCCGGCAAGTCCAAATTGCAGGGTTTGCGAGGGAAGAAATAATATCAAAATCAGATTGATAATTATATTGGCAATCATGGTTATTAACGCCGCACCAGCCGCCTGACGCTGGTACTGCAAACAATAAAATCCGCGCGTTAAAATCGGAAGTAAACAGTATGCCCAAACCCCGGAGCTATAAATAGCTAAAATCGTTCCGATTCGCTTGCAATCCTCTGCGGTTGTCGCACCGTGTTCAAACAAAATCTGGCATAAAGGGGTTGCCAAAAGAATCAAGCCCGCCGTAGCCGGTAAGCTCCAAAACAACGCTAATCCAATCGCCTGATTCATGTCAGATTCGACTGCGGGATAGTTCTTTTCCGAGGCGTGCTGATTTAACAGCGGATATACTGCCGTGGCTACCGAAATTCCGATCAATCCCAACGGAAATTCAAACAACCGCTCTGCCAAAAAAACGGCGGAAACCGTTCCAGTCGGACAGCAGGGCCACGACACAATCGAATCCGTTACAACGCATACCTGAACTGCGGATAACCCCAAAACCATGGTAATCCAGCCGGCGGTTGAACGACGCCAGTAGGGAGCAATGCGGCTAAATAAACAGCGTTGGAATTTATAGCCGTGTTTTCTCAGAACCCCAATTTGCAACAATAACTGCAAAACAGAGGAAATACTGATTACGGTAGCTAGCAAATACGCTTGATTTTCAGGGGATTTTATTCCCGGAGCTATTTCCAGAACCGCCCATAGCCAAAGGACGTTCATAATTACCGGAGCGGCAGCCGGAGCGGTAAAAGAGCGCAGTCCCTGTAACGCAGACGCAAAAATCGCTGTCTGACTGATTAAAAATAAATACGGCAGCATAACCAGTGTTAGTCCCGGTAACAACTGCGTTGCGTTGGGTCTGCAAAAAATAGCGATTGAGCAAATAATCGCGCCAATGAGGGTAACAATTCCCATTATAGCAGACAACGCGGTAACCATGGCGGTAAGCAATTCCCAAGCCGACGATTGATTTTTATGCCATTGACGGCAGAAGGCCGGTTGAAAGCTGATTGAAATCGCTCCTTCTCCGAAAAGACGTCTAAATAGATTCGGCAATCGAAACGCCAAGACAAAAACGTCGAATACGCCGCCGGCGGATACCCCGAACAGCATCGCGGTTGCCATATCGCGAAACATGCCTAAAATTCGGCTGATAAAGGTCAACGCCGCATTGATTATCGAGCCGGTTAGGAGGGTTTTTCTGGAATTATCTTCCATCGCAAGTTAAATTCGTAAAAGGAATATCCAAAAAATCGATATTCGTTATTATGGTATTGATTGGAGGGGGGGAACGATAAATGCAATCGCCAGATTTTCTGACAGATCAAATGAATTATACAACAGAATTTACAAATTACAATGGAGAATAGGCCGCCGCGAAATTAGTTTATAATCCCAATCGATTTTAGGATACCGCAACGCCCGATCGAAAAATGCGCTCGTCAACGGCACAGCAATTGGATATTGATTAGACTTGGGCGAAAACTGTTTTACGTACATTTATATTTCCAGATTTTATACTATGACTGCTTGATTTTTTCTATCGCCGCCGTTTTGATTTCACCCGAACAGAATAAAACAACCCTTTGTTTTATTGAGGGGGCGAAATGAAACGACGGGAGTTTGTTATTCAAACTGAAAAAACTCAAGTGGAACCAGTATAACGCCTTTTTCCGCACGGAAAACATCGAAAAATCGAGTTGAGGTTCGGCAGGCGACGAGTTAAATCTCACAAATTTCAATTGACTATGAAAGATTTCTTTCAAATGTCTTTTTTCAGAAAAGACTTGTTTTTTGCCAAACATTGTGTTAAACTAGGTTTATACTATGACTAGTTGATTTTTCCTATCGACGCCGTTTTATTGATTAAAGCGAAATGAAGCGGCGGTTTTATGGTAATATAAGTCGGGGAAATTTCAAGTGGAACCAGTACAGTTGATTGAACTGAATTAGTAATATTTTTTGCGAAAGGTTATTTTATGAAACATTTTCGATGCGAATTGGCAATAGCAATACTGGTTTTTAGCCAGATTGCTGCAATGGGGCAGACTAGTATGCTCCCCTTGGGAGATCCGGCAACGCTTCCCCCGGCTCCTTCAACGGCTGTCGGCTATCCGTCCAGAGCGGCGAATTTGGATATTCAATCCCAATTTGCTCAGCCGCCGGCTGGATACGGCGAAATCCCGTTTTGGTGGTGGTCAGGCGACCCGTTGGATAAAAAACGAATGGACTGGCAGTTGGAACAACTGCATAAAATGGGAATTTCAGGAGTTCAGGTTAATTACTGCCATAAAGATACAAAAGGCTGGCCTACGTATCTGAATACCCCTGAAATTTTTACCGATTCGTGGTGGGATTTTTATTCTCACGCCTCTCAGACTGCCGGAAAATACAATATGGGTATCGGCTTGAGTACCTATACGCTGGATTGGAATAAGTCTGATAACCTGTTCAATCGAATTGTATACAACGATCCCGAATTTAACGCCTGTTCTTTGTCCGGCAGACAGATTGCAGCCGTAAAAATGGGGGATAAAATTTCTCTTGCCCGTTCGGGGAATCATATTGCTTTTGCCGCCTACGAACTAAACAACAATATGTTATCTGACGGCTGGAAAATAGACGAACCCGATACAAACGAGGCTTTAGAATACACAGGAGCTAGTCCTCGACCGTTATCCGGGAAAGACAATCAGCTGGTAATATGGGAATTTACGTGGTCGAAAAATCCGGGAACGATCAATCCGATTCATCCGGAATCAGGTCAGAGAGTAATCGATAAATATTTTCAGCCTTTTGAAGACCATAATCCCGGTAAAACCGCGAAGGGATTAAATTATTTCTTCAACGACGAATTAAATATCGGGTGCGGCGGCTGGCAATGGGCGGCCGACTTCCCGGAACAGTTTAAAATCTACAAAGGGTACGATTTCTACTCCAAGGCACCCGCTTTATTCGGCAATTCTATGGGAAATATTACGCCTAAAGTCCGCATGGATTACAACGACGTTCAGATTTATCTTGCCGAACAGCGGTATTTTAAGCCGATTTATTTATGGCATTATACCCGCGGGATGACATACGGCTGCGATAATAACGGACGAGGTTTGCAACCGACCGCCTACGGCGATTATTATCGTATTATTCGCTGGTATTCGGCTCCTGGCCATGATACCCCCGGCGGATACGCGGATTTTCTCAAGGATAAGGTATCCAGTTCGATAGCCAACGTTTATCAGCGTCCTCGAGTTTGGCTGGAGGGCTATCATTCCCTCGGCTGGGGAGCTACGCCCGATAGATTAATGTATGCGACAAATGAGAATTTTGTTTATGGGTGTACTTTATTGAATTTGCACGGATTATACTATACAACTCACGGCAGTTATTGGGAATGGGCGCCGCCGTGCTATCATTTCCGGATGCCGTACTGGGAACACTTCGGAACGTTTTTGAAATATTTCGAACGATTGTCCTTTGTTTTCAGTCAAGGAACGCTGCAGTCTGATATTGCTATTATGTATCCTACTTCCCCCAGCATGGCAGGATTGGGACAAAATCAGCAACAGGCGACGAAAACCGCTTTTGACGCCGCCAAAATCATTTACAATTCAGGACGAGATATTACGTTTTTGGACGATCAGTCTGTTTTAAGAGCGACTATTAAACCCGCGACAACAATTGCACCCGCTAAATTATGTGTGAGCGGGATTGAGTTTTCGGTATACGTATTACCCTCGGTTGAAGCCGTTCGATGGGACGTATTAAACAAGCTGCGCGATTTCCAGAAAGCCGGCGGAAAAGTCGTTTGTATCGGACAAAAACCGACTATCAGCGACCGGGCGGGAGAAAACGACCCAGAATTAAACCAATTGGTTAATTCCATGTTTCCCGAAAAGGATTCTGCCGACTGGACAACGCAAATTGCGTCTTTCCCGCAAGATGTTAAAGGAACTCAAGCGGTTAAATATCTGCACCGTAAAATCGGAAATAAAGATTTGTACATGATTTTAGGAGCGCGTAAAAACGTCGAACTTTCCTTCCGCGTGACGGGAATCCCCGCTCGATGGGACGCCATGACAGGGAAAATATTCCCCATGATTGTAACCGGTCAGCAAGATGGATATACAACTGTTCAAATGCCGCTGGAATCCAATCAGGCAACTGTAATCGCTTTTACGCCTGGTCAGGCGACAATTACGGATTTGAAAACGCTGCCTGCCAAAACCGTCGAAAAGATGGATATTGCCGGAGCGTGGGGATTTAAGCTCCTCCCAACGATGAATAATCAGTTCGGCGATTTCCGATTGCCGATTACAGAGGATAATAAACTTATCGGCGCGGAAGCCCGACGATTCAAATTCCGTTCCTGCCAACCCAACGAAGATATTTCCGCAATGCTGCAATCCGATTACAACGATTCGTCTTGGGAACAGGTTACCGGCGGTTTTGGTCAGCAATTTTGGATTAATTCGACGGACGCCAATACGAAATTGGATATAAACAAATTACCCAATGCGGATTCCCGAAACTATCGTTTTTCCTGGCAGTTGGGTATTGAAGGCAATCCCGGACATCAAGGTTATCATGGTTTGAAGAAAAATATCAACGATAATTTTATCGCCTTGGGAAGCAGAGCCTCTGGATTAAATGAACAATGGTTCCGTCAGGAAAATCCGGCGAAGCGATATTATCTTACTTCGTGGTTTTCCTTTAAGGGTGAGGCAACCGTTCAGAAAGGCGGAATTCTGCCTTGTGAAGTGTATCTGGACGGCAATCCGATTTCTCTCGAAACGAAAACAATAAATCTAACGGGCAAAAAACAGAAATTGGTTCTGGTTTATGCATCGGCCGGTCGAGGATTCTGGTTCCTTGAAAAAGGCGTTCAGCCCCAACGTACCGCGCAAAAGGAAGCCGCCGATATTCCGGCTGGCGATAATACTCGTCCTGAGATTGCCAATCCAACGCCGCTGTCGATGTCGTGGTTCGACTGCGATTACGTTCCGTTTTCAGCGGTCGGCGAGCAGCAATCGTTATATCGATTTAAAGCTCCAGCCGGATTGAAATCGATGGTAATTACTACCAGCGACTTGGTAATTCAAGCTCCGGCTGTTTTTGTCAACGGACAGGCAATTCCTGTTACAAAGACAGCGTCCCAATTCAAGCGAAGTCAACGATTTACGGCTGTCCTGCCGCAAACCGAATCGAATCCGGCAGTCGTTGTTATCAAAGCGGCTGTACCGGAGGGAATAGAAGCCGGCAGTTATTTCCCGCAGCCAATCAAGCTGGAAACAGAGCAGGGTACTATCAACTCGCTGGGCGATTGGAGCAAAGACGGAACGATATTGGACACGTATTCCGGCGGAGCTGTTTATAGTAAAACGATTACGGTTTCCGACCCGCAAGCGGCAAGCAAATCCACGATTCTCAATTTGGGAAAGGTGGCGGCAACTGCCGAGGTTAAAATCAACGGCGTTTCTGCTGGGGTACTGGTTGCTTCGCCTTGGACAATCGATATAACCGGTTTGCTTAAATCGGGCGATAATAAAATGGAAATTACCGTGTACAACACCCTGTCCAATAATTATCAAACGATTCCGTCCAATTACCGGGGCGATAACACGTCCGGCTTAATCGGACCGGTTTCAATTTCGTTTGAAAACTAATACGGAATTAATCCAACGGATTTCAATCCAGAAAATAGTTTTAGGTCGTCGGTTTCCCCCGACGACCTTTTTTCTGAATTTATCAGAAAATGGGATGGATGGTTAGTATAGTTTCGCCTAAAACAGTAATCAAGGCGGTTGAGTTATGAAGTTTGAGCAAGAACAGGCTTCGATTATAAGCCAGAACTATATTGACAGTTATTAATTATTGTATAAAATGACGTTGTTCAATCAATTGCGGCGAAGGGTGACCTATTCCAGCGAGTGTTTGAATCAATGGAGATTTTCCGGCGTAAAATCCAAAGATACCCCATTGCTCATACATCGAAAAATTTCGGCTGTAGAGTAGTTGCTGATTCCGTATTTTTAACTGCTCCCCGTTTGTAAGGAACAATAAAACCGTGATTTATACTCAAGAAGAAATTAAAACAAAAGTACTAAAGCTGATTGATATATTTGAAAATGAAGTAATTGAGTTTAAGGAAGCCCGTACTAATTACTCATTCAACGATGTGGGAAAATATTTTTCGGCATTGAGTAACGAGGCTAATTTACGTAATCAACAAGAAGCTTGGCTCGTATTTGGTGTTTCAAACAATAAAAATATTGTTGGGTCTGAATACCGTCATGGCCCTTCGCTTCAAGGTCTGAAAAAAGAAATTGCTTCATATACAAATGAGCGATTAACTTTTTGGGAGATTTACGAATTATCCATAGAGGGGAAACGAATACTGGCTTTCCAGATACCGCCTGCAATTCCGGGAATACCAACTACTTGGCAAGGTTCTGCTTATGCGCGTGAGAATGAGGCTACTTGCCCTTTACCAATGAATAAGCTGGATATTATTCGGGGTCAAGTCGGCATGGACTGGTCAAAGGAAATTGTAGAAGGGGCAACTCTTGATGATTTGGATACGGAGGCAATTGAGTATGCACGGCAATTGTTTGCGAAAAAGCAAAGAGATCGCTCAAAATCATTGGAAATACTCGAATCGCTTTCCGATATTGAAGTTCTAAATAAAGCGGGCATTACATTCAAAAATCAAATTACCCGAACCGCCTTGCTTTTGCTAGGCAAGAGCGAGTCCGCATTTTATTTCGATGGTTTCATTCCGCGTATAACTTGGACTTTGTATAACGCAGATAACTCGGTAAAGGCGTATGAACATTTTGATATGCCCCTACTGCTTGCTGTTAACAAGGTTTATGGCAAAATACGCAATGAACGGTATCGCTATATTACAGATCAACAAACGTTATTTCCAGATGAAGTGGATCAATACGATCCTAATTTAATCAAGGAGCTTTTAAATAACTGTATTGCTCATTCTGATTATCGACTTCGAGGTCGTATAAACGTTGAAGAATTTGAAGACCGTCTCGTATTTATCAACGAAGGATTTTTTATTCCTGAAACTATTGAACAGGCTTTGGAACCAGGTTATAAACCTCCCTATTACCGGAATTCATTTTTATGCAGAGCGATGGTAAATCTTTATATGATTGATACAAATTCTATGGAGATTCCCATGATATATCAGATTCAAAGAGATAAATATTTCCCCATGCCGTCTTATGATTTGGATACGCCTAATCGCGTTAAAGTTACAATTCATGGGAAAATACTTAACATGAATTATACTCAACTACTACATGCAAATCGTAGCTTAAATATTCATACGGTTTTTCTTTTAGATCAAGTTCAAAAACATCAAAATATTTCACTCGATAATTATCATTTACTCAAAAAGGATTCTTTAGTTGAGGGGCGATATCCTCATATCTTTGTATCATTCAGGGTTGCAGAGGCCGTCGGACAAAAAACAGATTACTATGCCAATCGCGGTTTGGACGAAACCCTTTGCCGACAATTGATTTTGGAAGCATTAAAACACTCGCCTGCAAGTAAACAAGAAATTTACGATTACTTAAATCGTGGAGCTTTACCCGCCGTACTTGATGAAGAACAAAAATCAAAAAAAGTTTCCAATCTTTTGCAAAAAATGAAAAAAGAAGGGTTGATAATACCGGATGGCACAAGATGCAACTGCAAATGGAAATTAAAACAAAAACAGTAGATATAATCTTTAGTCTAGTCTAGTCTAGTTTAGTCAAGGTTTAGTCAAGGTTTAGTCAAGGTTTAGTCAAGGTTTAGTCAAGGTTTAGTCTAGGTTTAGTCTAGGTTTAGTCTAGGTTTAGTCAAGGTTTAGTCAAGGTTTAGTCAAG
>CAYZMZ010000011.1:0-4469 GCA_964479655.1 uncultured Planctomycetaceae bacterium | reverse complement strand
GTTTAGTCTAGGTTTAGTCTAGGTTTAGTCAAGGTTTAGTCAAGGTTTAGTCAAGATTTAGTCGAGATTTAGTCTAGGTTTAGTCTAGGTTTAGTCTAGGTTTAGTCTAGGTTTAGTCTAGGTTTAGTCTAGGTTTGATAAATTATCTATGTTGACAGATTAAATTGTTAATAAACTATTCAAGTTCTACATCGCATTAAACTATCAGTTGGCTAGAATAAATAATACAATATGGGATGAATGGCTAAAATAAATAAAATATTGCTTCTGATACATTAAACATTAATAAAATTACAAGTATTATGTAAAAAAGAGGGGTAAGGGGGCTTTTTATCTTTTGGAAAACGTGTTATAATCCCGAATTAATATCGGAGAATTCCTGCTTCCTGCCTCACATTTTTTCCAATAAAAAGGAGCATTTATGTCTTATTATCCTGAAGTAGAAAAAATTCAGTACGAAGGTCCGCAAAGCGACAACAACCTGGCGTTTCGTTATTACAACCCGGAAGAACTGGTTGAAGGGAAAACCATGGCGGATCAGTTGCGCTTTGGTGCTGCGTACTGGCATTGTATGAGAGCGAACGGTTCCGATCCGTTTGGTGCCCCAACAATGATTCGTCCGTGGGAAGACGGAACCGATTCGGTTGCCAACGCGCAAAATCGGGTTCACGCCTTTTTCGAGCTGATCGAAAAATTACAGATTCCGTTCTTCTGTTTCCATGATCGCGATGTTGCCCCCGAGGGAAAGACGCTGCGTGAAACCAATAAAAATCTTGACGAAGTAGTTAAGGTTTTCAAAGACGAAATGGCTCGAACGGGTAAGAAAATGCTCTGGGGAACCGCTAACATGTTTGGCAATCCCCGATTTATGCACGGAGCCGCAACCACCAGTCACGCTGATACGTTTGCCTATGCTGCCGCGCAGGTTAAAAAAGCGTTGGAAGTAACCAAAGAATTAGGCGGTCAAGGCTACGTTTTTTGGGGCGGACGCGAAGGTTACATGAACTGGCTGAACACCGACATGAAACGTGAGCTGGATCATCTGGCTATTTTCATGCACATGGCGGTTGATTACGCCAAAGAAATCGGATTTACCGGACAGTTCTATTTTGAACCCAAACCCAAAGAGCCGACCAAGCATCAGTATGATTTTGACTGCGCCGCGTGCATCAATTTCTTACGGGCAAACGGTTTGGAAAATGATGTTAAAATGAACATCGAAACAAACCACGCGACTTTAGCCGGTCATACGGTTGAACATGAATTGGACTACGCCGGCAGTCAGGGTTTCCTGGGGTCGGTAGACGCCAATACGGGTGATCCGATGCTCGGCTGGGATACAGACCAGTTCCCGACCGATGTTTATCTGGCAACCAAGATGATGCTGGTAATTCTCAAGTACGGCGGATTTACAACCGGCGGTTTGAATTTCGATGCCAAAGTTCGCCGCGAAAGTTTTGAACCGATTGATCTGTTCTACGCTCATATCGGCGGCATGGATACGTTTGCCCGCGGTCTGAAAATCGCTGCGGAAATCCGCAAATCCGGTGAACTTGCAAACATGGTGAAAAAACGCTACGGCTCTTGGGATTCCGGTATCGGAGCCGATATTGAAGCAGGAAAATGCTGCTTCTCCTGCCTGGAAAAATACATGCTGGAAAAAGGCGAAATTTCCCCAATCGAAAGCGGACGTCCGGAACTGTTTGAAAACGTTTTGAACAAGTATATTCGCTAGTTTTTATAGTTCAATGGCGGAGTGAAAATAAAATCACTCCGCTATTGCTATGATTTGGAATGTTATAGTATTATATGAGGATTTCTATCTATGCAAACCCGTCCGCAGAGAATTGCTCTTGCCCGAGTAATAAAAGTCGTGATGAAGAATAACGTTTTTCCTACCGTTGATTCAAATTACTCTCTGGAAAACAATGATTCTTCAGATAGTTCTGATTCTATGCAGGAAGATAGCCAAAATCCCGAGGATTGCCTGGAAGAAAACCCGTGGCGAGGCAAAACGATTCGTATCGGCTGCGGTCGCTACTTGAATCAAATTCCGATCAACGATAAGCTGGAAGAAGTAGCGGCGGCAAGCGGACTTTCTATTGAATTGAACAAAGATATACCTCGACACGTAGGCGAAAAGTTTTTTGCCGGCGATTTAGACGTGGCGATGGTAAGTTTGGTAGATTTCTTTATGCGTCCAGAGTTTTTTATTGCCTCCGACGCGTGCGTTGCCAGCGAGGGCGTGGTCAGAAGCGTGCTTTTATACGGGCGATGTCAGCCTAATCAAATTAAAACAATCGCCATGGACGAGGGCTCTAAAACCAGTGCGGTTATGACCCGAATTTTATTGGCGGAACAGTATGGCGTTCGACCGGAAATATCGTTGCTGGATATGAACGCGCAGTGGGAAAACAGTCCCGCAGACGCCGTTATGCTTATCGGCGACAGAGCGTTGCGTCAGCCGCCCCGCGGAGAAAATTTTTCCTTCGTCTGGGACATGGGGCAACGATGGACGCAATGGACCGGTGTTCCGTTCGTTTACAGTCTTTGGTTGGCTAAAGATAAAGACCTCGGTCAGTTAATCGGTCCGGTTTTATCTGCCAGCCGGGATAAGGGCTTGGAATGTTTGCCCGAAATAATTGCGCGTGAATCCGCTCGTTTACGAATTGATCCCGCATTTTGCGAAGATTATCTAACCAATAAACTGACCTTCCGTCTGGCAGGGCGTCAACGAAAAGGCATAGAAATTTTTTGCCGCTTGGCGAAAAAACATGGCTTGATTGATATTGGCGCCCCGATTCCGTTTAGCAATCATTTCCGCTTTAGAAACCGCTAAAAAATGGGTAATCGCTTAACTGTAAATCAAGCGGTAGAGTTGCTGGAAAACACGCCGTTGGCTCAATTGGGAAAAATGGCGTGGGAAACGCGTTTGAAGCATAATCCAGATAATATTGTTACCTACAATATAGACCGTAATATCAACTATACCAATATTTGTCAAAACGGTTGTAAGTTTTGTGCTTTTTTTCGTCCGGTCGGCAGTCCGGAGGGATACGTTTTATCTCGAGGCGAACTCTACGAAAAAATAGAACAAACTCGTCTGCTGGGCGGCAATCAAATTCTTCTTCAAGGCGGTATCAATCCCGATTTACCTCTCCAATGGTACGTGGATTTGCTAACCGATTTGAAGTCCAAATTCCCGTGGCTGCATATTCATGGATTTTCGCCTACGGAAATATATCATCTCAGTCGTACGATTCCCGAAGACCAGCTTAAAGCGAATCCAGACAATACCGACCTTTCAACGGCGGCGATTCGTTACGTTTTACAGCAGTTAAAGTCTGCGGGATTGGCCTCTTTACCCGGCGGCGGAGCGGAGATTCTGGTTGATCAGGTTCGTCAGCAGGTTTCTCCCCGTAAAGCCAGCGCGAAAGACTGGCTCAACGTTTGCCGTCAATGGGCGTATTTAGGAGGACGCGGGACGGCTACAATGATGTTTGGCTGCACAGAAACCATTCGGCAGCGCGTAGAACATTTAGACGCAATCCGTCAACTTCAAGATGAAACAGGGGTCTATACGGCATTTATTCCGTGGGCTTTTCAGCCGAAAAATACGGGACTGTCGCAAATATCCAAAAGTACGCTGACAGACTATTTACGGATTCTCGCGGTTAGCCGTTTATTTTTAGACAACATAGACCATATTCAGGCGTCCTGGGTTACGCAGGGATTGGAGAATGGGGCGCTGGCGTTGCGTTTTGGAGCCGACGATTTTGGCTCCTTGATGATAGAAGAAAACGTGGTGGCGGCGGCAGGAACCAGTTTTAAAACAGACCTAACCCGCCTTCTTGCTGCTATCCGCAGCGCGGGTTTTAAGCCTTGTCGTCGCGACGTATTTTATAATATGACTACTTGATTTGGATTTCAGATTCCAATTCAAGAGTCTCCCGTCCGAGAAATTATTAGCAACTGTTGTGCTGTCGCTTCTCGATACGGGATTGCCGGAATGTTGACTGCAAAATCAGGGCTAATTACAACCGATTGACGTTTTCTTCTTCAGACGCCTTCTGAAGGGCAGCACTTTCCTGGTACAGCGGCTGTTGCGGCCCAGCAGGGAAGTACTGAACGTCGTCTTCCAAATAATAGGGGCTAGGCAACGTCTGTCCGCCAATAGTTGATTGGCAGCCGATGTTCAGCGAGGACAGCAACGCGGTTATTACAATTAAACTGACGATATACAAGGTTCTCATGGGGAGACTCCAAAACGTATTATCTAAAAATGGCAATGTCCGTATAAAACGGATAATCGATATAATCTGTTATGGATTGTATCGTCAGAGTTTTATGAAATCTTGAATAAAAAAGTAAAAAAAGTAAAATCGACCCCGAGCCGGAGAGGCGGTTCGGCTATCGCCGGTTGCCGAAAAGTTGGATTATCGTTGTAAAAGGAAGAATTTAACGGGAAG
>CAYZMZ010000010.1:12382-21258 GCA_964479655.1 uncultured Planctomycetaceae bacterium | reverse complement strand
ATACGGATTAAACGCTCCGACGTTCCAGACGATTGCCGACGGTTTCAAAGTTACTGTCTTCGCCCTGTCGCGCACGAGCGATAAAACCGGTTCAATGATCGATAAAACGTCCAAAACGAGCGATAAAACGTCCAAAATGAGCGATAAAACCGATTCAACGAGCGATAAATCGTCCAAAACGAGCGATAAAACCGGTTCGACGAGCGATAAAACGTCCAAAACGAGCGATAAATCCGGTTCGATGAGCGATAAAACGTCCAAAACGAGCGATAAATCCGGTTCGATGAGCGATAACAAGGGAAAGGAAGCTGAAATTCTTCTTTTTCTTCGCGGGCGGGAAAACGGCTCTACGGCAGAAATTGCAGATCAAATTCGATTGAGTTTGCCGCAAACAAGGCGGATTCTCGCTCGTATGGCTGTCTCCGGTCAGCTGATTGCCGAAGGAGCAAATCGAAATCGTCGCTATTGTCTTACGGATTCCAATCGCCGTTGATAACCGTATGATTATTTATAGTCCTTAAAATGTTCAATAACCCTAAAACCCCTAACCTATCACCCTAAAAATATTATGCTGGTTCTACTTGAGTTTTTCCGGTTTGTATAACCCCACATCTTAGCCGTTTCATTTTGCCTACCTCGATAAAACAAAAGATGGTATGAATCCAGGGGCGAAATCAAAACGGCGTCGAGAGGAAAAATGACGTAGCCATAGTATACCCCCAAAAAAAGATCCCAAATGAAATATTCAAACTTGGATTTATCCCGTCCGCCGTTATATATGGCTATCGTAAACGTAACGCCGGATAGTTCTTCCGATGGCGGAAAGTACTATTCCGACGATTACAACCCTTCCAACGCGGTAGACGCCGCCTTGCGATTGGAAGATCAGGGAGCGGGAATTATCGATATCGGCGGAGAAAGTACGCGTCCGGCTGCCGTTTCAGTATCCTTGGACGAAGAACTGCGGCGAATCGAACCCGTCTTGGAACAGCTGGACGGACGTCTGGAAATCCCCATTTCTATCGATACGTATAAGTTTCAAGTCGCTATTTCTGCTCTCGATCGGGGAGCAAAAATTGTCAACGACGTTACCGGCGGAACGGATGTCGCCATGCGCGAAGTTTGGGCGAAATATCAGCCGGCGGTTGTTATTATGCACCATTTACCTGGTATGTTTGGAGCGTCCGTTCCTCCTCAACACGGGCAGAAATCCTTTTATAAAGACGTAATTGAAGAGGTTTACCAAGAGTTGGAAAATCGCCTTAATTCGGCAGTTAAAGCGGGATTGCCCAAGAAAAACATCGCTCTGGACGTTGGAATTGGATTTGGAAAAACACCGCAAGATAACTGGGCGTTGTTGGATAATATTCGCGAGTTCCATAATTTAGGCTGCCCGCTGGTCGTCGGCGTTTCACGCAAACGATTTTTGAATTTTTCAGACGAAAAAACCGCCGAAGTCGGTAAAAAAATGGTCGATTCCGGCGTTCAAATCCTTCGCGTCCATAAAATCCCAGAAGAAAAATAGATTTTATACTATGACTACTTGATTTTTCTATCGCCGCCGTTTTGATTTTGCCCCAAAATTCATACCATCTTTTGTTTTATCGAGTTAGGCGAAATGAAACGGCTGAGATAGGGTAATATAAACGGGGAAAACTCAAGTGGAAGCAGTTTATCCAAACGAACAAGCGCGAACCGATAGAAGTTCGCGCGATTTTTACAGACACAATTCAATACGTTTTTTTCAGGTCATTTTACAGACCGGCAGGAATCAACCGAATTTCCGTTAGAAATTTTTCCGTGGCAACCTTGTCTGGAGTAATATTGAGCAACTGGGATTCGGCGGAAAGGACGCCTTTAACCTGCGAGGCTTTTTCCATCAAAACGGACCGCTGAGCCGGAGTCGCTTCCCAAGTCCAAGACCCAACGTCTACGGGCTGCTTGGATTTATCAACCGTAATTCCCTGTTGTTCCAGTAAACTGTACCACTGATCCGCATCGAAATTCTGCGGGTCAAAACGGCATTGAATCGCCATTTTCACGTTTTTATTATCCGAAGCAATTCTATCGTCTGACGGCGTTCCGCTTTCCGATTCTTCGGCGATATTTTCCGAGGGTCCCGAGGTTTGAACTGCCTGTACAGGTTCGTCTGATAGTACACTGATATCTTGTTCATTTGGTTCAGAAGAACGGGCAGCAGGAGATAGCATGTAATTTGCTCTGCCTGCCCTAGGCGAAACGTGATTGGGCGAAATCTGATTGGGCGGAACAGGACGGGACGAAAAAACACGAGGCTGTTTTGTTTCTGCTCCCGTATCGTTGGCAATCGTATTATCGGGAACCGGATTGTCGGCTGTAACGGCGGTATTGGCAGAAACGGCATTATTTGCTGGAACCGGAGCATTTGCCTCAACCGGGCTATTATTTAATTCGTCGGCCGCCAGTAACATGGGAGTATTGGCATCTGAATTACTATCGTCCTGTGAAGGAACCGGTACGGAATTTTGACCGTTGGGGTCTATAAACGGCACTTGATTTGAAAACAAACTGCTGGTATCTGTATCCGTTGGATTTACGTCTTCGTCGGAAGGGGTTGTATGAATTGCTACCGAGGTTTTATTTTCAGGCTGATGATTTAGATACAAACCAATCGCAATAAACAGAACCAATACGGGCCAAAGCATAGCGCGGGTAATTCGCTGTCCGATAGACGGTTTTTCCCATGCCGGAGAGGATTCAATTTCTTTTTGAGCTATTTGCGAAGCGGATTCGCCGCCAGCGTTGGACGCTATAACAGATTCGTTTAAAAAATCGAAATCCAGAGGCGAATCCGCCAAAGCAAAAGGGCTAGCAACCCCATGCTTGGCTTTATCCAAGATACTTGCGGTTAAATCGAACGAAACACGTGCTTTCGGCAGTTGAGCCAATTGCTCAGATACAAACTTGAATTGTTCAAGCTGTTTCTGCAATTCTGGCTGCGCCTGAAGTTGCGTCTCCATGCATGCAGCTTCTTCCGGAGATAGTTCTCCGTCAAAGTATGCCTCCAGGTTTTCTAAAATTTCTTCTTTCATGGTTCATTCTACTCAATTTTCCGAAAGAAAATCGGCCAATTGCAACCTTGCCCGGTACAATCGACTTCGTACTGTTCCTATTTTTATTTTCAAAATTAAGGCAATCGCCTCGTAATCATAACCTTCAATTTCTCGCAGAATAAGAACTTGGCGGAAATCGGGAGACACTTTGCCGATTGCTTCCCAAACCCGTTTTTTGTTCTCTTTAATTTCTAGCGCACGTTCCGGGGAATCGATGGTATCGACCGGATTAAATACGCCTTTTTCGGATAATTGATCGAAGGAAATCAGTACTCGTTTGCGTCTAAAGCTGGAAGCCATGTTGATCGCAATTCGATAAAGCCATGTGTAAAACGTCGATTCCCCACGAAACTTATCCAAATTTATTAACGCTTGAACGAACGATTCCTGCGTCAACTCTAACGCGTCGTCAGCGTTGCCGAGCATACACAAAAGCGAATGGTATAGCCGGTCTTGATATTTCTTGACCAACTCCCCGTACGCCTCGCGATTGCCCGCAAGAACTGTTTGTATCGTTAGGTTATCTTCAGTGATGTTCACGTCAACTTCTGTGCTTATTAGAGGGCTGAAACTGTAAAAAGTTCCAAGAATCTCCTCTTTTGTAATTTTTTCTGGATTCCCGAAACTATATCTATATTATATGATATAGACTTCACAGTAAAACTTGGATTATGCGATAACACTTATTTCGCTGCTGCTTTTTTGCCCATTTTTACAAAACAGCCCAAAGTAAAATTTCCGGATGTTTTCAAGCCCTAGTTGGGGTTCTCCGTTTAAGGAAAACCAAAACCCGCGGATATTTTATTTTATGCGAAAAAGGAAAACAGAGCAAGCCTACTATTTGCCGTAATAGACCAACTCATAACTTATATTCTACAATATAAAGTTAATATTGACAAGACCCCTTCAATAATTTTTACCATTTTTTTGATAAATTAGGTGCCTTATTTCACTTGTAAGAATTTATCTAACAACATATTAAACAGATATATCTAACTTATGTAGTTTGCTTTATGCAAAAAACGGCGTCGATAAGAATATACGGGTTCCACTTAATTTTTTCCGGTTTACATAACAAACAGCAGTCGTTTCATTTCGCTCCCATCAGTATAACAAAGGGTTGTTTTATTCTGTTCAGGCGAAATAAAAACGATGTCAAGAGAAAAAATCAAGTAGTCATAGTATAATCACGTGGTCAAAGTATAAATCTTCCGGTCAGAGCGTCCAACGGGGCAGGCAGAGGTCAACTTTAATAAAAATTTAACTTTTCGTCGAAAAAAGTCAAAAAAAAAGAAAATCGCTCTTGAATTATTCCTGATTATTGTGTATTCACCCTATACCATAATTTCTTTCCGAAAGGGAAATATCCCTCTTCAGGAAAAAAGTTTATTAAATTCGATAGGAAAATATCCATGAAAGATAATAATATTCGACCTTGGTTGACTGTAATAAACGCGGCCTGCTTCGCTTTGATGGCAATAGGCAGCCAAATATCCGCGTTTGGTCAGCAGTATTTTCAACCGGACGGAACGATTACCAATACGCAAAACCGCTCATCTGAAAGCAATTCCGGCGATTATCCTGTTCCTGAATCCGCCGTTCCAGACCCGATGTATCCTCCGGGAATCGCTCCGGAATCGGGGTTAACGACAGACCCCACGCAGTTAAAAACCGCTGAGCCGGAATTGCTCAATATGCCTTCTGGCGTTAATTCGTCGGGCTATAATCCCGCATTGCAAAGCGGAAACAGTATTTTACCCTCCGCCTCGGCAGATCAGTCCGCGACAGCCGGTTTGTTCGACAAGCAAGTTGTAGAATCTTCGGCTATTTTGCATGAAGGTCAGCTTATTTCCGATGTAAAAGTCGTAGGCAACAAGCAGAACGCCTTTGAAAAGATATTGCCTATTCTTAAAACGCGTCCTGGCAGACCGTTTAGTAAACAATTGCTGGAAGATGACGTGCGCCGACTGATTTATAGTCGTATGTTTACGGATGTACAAACCTATTTTAAAGAAACACGAACAGCAAACGAAGTATCGGTAGAAGTTGTATTCAAAGTTTCAGAACGTAACGTAATTCAATATATCAGATACGTCGGCAACGAAAAGATTAAAAAGAAAACCCTGGAAAAGGAATCGTATCTGAAAATCGGTTCAGCCGTAGACCCCTCTGAAGTGGCGTCTTCCCGCGAACGATTGGAGTCGTTTTACAAAGCCAAGGGGTTCGCCAGAGCGTCCGTATCGGTAGTTCAAGGACTTCAAGCCTCCGATCCGGGAGTAATTTTTCAAATCAACGAAGGACCCAAGCAAAAAGTTCACTGGACCAGTTTTGAAGGCAATACGATTGTTTCAGACGCCCGATTGAGAACCCAAATTCAATCCAAGCACGGATTTCTTTGGATTTTCAGCGGCGAGCTGGATTACGATAAAATGGACGCCGATATTAAAACCCTGGAAGAATACTATAAAAACCTGGGCTTTTTAGACGTTCGAGTTGGACGAGAGGTAAAATTCAATTCCAAAGAAGATTGGGCAGACGTTATTTTTTATGTCAATGAAGGACCCCGCTATCATATTAGAAACGTTACCGTCGCAGGAGCTACCAAGTACTCCCCGGAGGAACTGACCGAACTGATGGAAGTTAAAGAAGGCGATTATTTCAACAAGCCGAAACTGTCCATGGGGGTGCGAAGAATTCAAAGCAAGTACGGTAAAATCGGACATGTTTTTGCAGACGTCAAGCCGGATATTCGGTATCTGGAAACGCCGGGAGAATGCGATCTGGTTTTAGCCGTTAAAGAAGGCGACGTCTATCGCGTCGGAAAGGTCAACGTTTTGATTGCAGGCGATTATCCGCATACACAAATAGATACGGTACTAAATCGAATGACGGTTAAGCCCGGTGATATTATGGATACGACTAAAATCAAGGCGTCCGAACGACGTTTAAAGGCGTCCCAGCTGTTTGCCAACGATCCGCAGCGCGGTGTTTCACCGAGTATTGTATATTCTCCACCCGAAATTCGCGATCTGGAAAAACAGGAAGGGGAACAAATGGCAGCTCCGGTTCAACGGCCTGAAAACTCGCAGTCTTTCCGCGGACAGGATACTGCGGAGTATAAGCACGTTGTTCAATTCGCGCCCAGTCAGCCGATTGCTCCTGGAGAAAAAACGCTTGATGTTACCTTTTATGGCGTCTGGCAGCCTAGCTATAACGCGCAGCCGGAAGCTCCGGTTTGGCGAAACAACGATGTTAAACAAGTATACGAAAGTAACGATTCGACAAGTACGCAGACCAATACCCCAGTACGTGTTCAGAATAGTATGCAGACCAATACGTCGTCTTATACTCCTGTTTACGTCCCGGTCAATACGCCCGTAAATACATCGGTCTATACTTCAGTTAATACGCCGACTGTATCTCAACCGACGTATACTCAGCCTCAACCAACGTATACTCAACCTCAGCCGAAATATACTCAGCCTCAACCGACATATACTCCGACGACAGATTCCTCCTACGATCCGTATATCAGACCGATTCCGGTTTCGGGGGGAAATACGATACCCTCTGGTAATTCCGCTTCGGGGGGAAATACAGGAAGTCGCGTTGAATTTCGCGGACAAAGTTACGCGCCGTTTGCTCAATACAATAAGACCAGCGATAGACGTTACGCTGAACAGGAAGCCCGCAAACGCGAGGTTGAAACTCGATTTTTGGGACAGAACACGGCTCAAACCCAGTACAGTATAGATCCCTTTGGAACTCCGGCGATTCCGTCAACGCAATCGCAGACGCAACAAAGTTTATATCCCGCAAACGCCTCCGGCAACAGTTCAATGACGAATTATTCGGCTGCTGGATCGGCGAAATCCTCCGTTCCCAGCGCAGGCTGGAGCGGCAGTAATTCCAACGCTTTGTCTTTGTCCTCCGCGCCGGCCAGCCCGTCAGTTGCGCCGTATTCAGGCAGTATCGGACAATCAGGTAATATTGTACAAGACAATTACCAGCTTCAACCGGGTATTCCGTCGCCCAACAGTCCAACAGGTCAAGCTCCGACGAATTTTCCGGCAACGCAGTCGTTTAATCAAAATTTTATGGGCATAACGCCCGAACAGGCGGATAGAAATTCCCTTCCCTTGGCTACCTCGCTGGAAGAAACGATGACAGGAAAAATGATGTTTTCCTTGGGCGTGAGCAGCGAAGCGGGATTATTAGGGTCTGTTGTTATCGACGAGCAGAACTTTGATTGGCGTCGATGGCCTCGTAACTGGCGAGACTTTCCCAACGGAACCGCTTTTCGAGGTCGAGGTCAGCATTTTAGAATCGAAGCCTCGCCTGGAACAAGTGTTCAGCGATACAGCGTCAGTTTTGAAGAGCCGTATCTGCTCAATACCAATTTGTCCTGGGGAGTTAGCGGCGTTTATTACGAACGGTTTTATACCGAATGGTCTGAAAATCGAATCGGCGGACAAACCAGTTTAGGTTACCATTTCCATCAAGATTTGGTTGGATATATTAATTTACGGGCGTACAGTATTAAACTGTTTGATCCCATTTCTCCTACCCCCCAGGATTTATCCGATGCCTTGGGAACGTCGGGACTGTATGGAATTTCAGCCAAACTGGTTTACGATAAACGCGATAGTCCGTATATGCCGACCGAAGGCTGGTATATGTCGGGTGAAATTGAACAGGTAGTTGGAACCTATCATTATCCGCGGGCGTCGTTTGGAGTTAAAAAATTTATTACCTTGCATGAACGTCCAGACGGGTCAGGTAAACACGTTTTATCCCTGAAAACCTCCGTTGACTGGACAGATGCGGATACACCGATTTATGAACATTATTTTACCGGTGGTTTTTCAACGATTCGCGGATTTAAATATCGTGAAGCTACGGTTCGGGAAAACGGCGTTATTGTCGGCGGTCATACGCAGGTTTTGGCGTGCGCTGAGTATCTGTTTCCAATTACAGCAGACGATATGCTCAAAGGCGTAATCTTCTGCGATTCGGGTACTTCAGACCGTAATTTTGGGGATTGGTCAGATCGCTATCGTGTATCCATCGGTATGGGATTGCGAATTACGATTCCCTGGATGGGGTCGGTACCGATTGCTCTGGACTTTGCCGTACCGCTGTCCGACAATCCGTATGATGAGAAAGAAGTCTTCGGCTTTAGTATGGGCGGAAACTTCTAACAGGGACGCGAAAAAAGTCCCCTTGATTTATTACAGAAAAATTGCTAAACTGAGATGATTCGGAACGGTTTTCTCCGCAGGAAACCAATCCGACCTCCGTTTCCGTTTATAATACCGTTGAATACCGTTGAATCCGGTCGATTGGCAAAGCCTCAACAGGGCGATTCGATTGCATTCATTTTTATAACCAACAAACCAAATGCCCTCAGAAAATGCGGATAGTATCGTCCTGAACAGTACGCCGTTTAGCAACACCAGCCAAATAGCTACCTTGTACACGCGTCAGTTCGGGAAGTTTTCCGCCTTGGCCAAGGGTTCCCGTCGAGAAAAAAATCCGTTTGACAACGGATTGGATATAATGGCGCGATTAAAAACGACCCATTATCCGAAATCGCAGGGACTTCAACTGCTCACCCAGGCGAGTTTGGAACGATGGTTTCGGGTAGACAGGCAAAACCTCAACGCGCTGTTTGCCGGTTATTACGTGGTAGAATTAGTCGATTCGTTTACCGTCGATTTTGACCCCTCGGCAGAACTGTTTGACCTGACAGACCAAACGCTGGCTCAATTGACCGCTGGAAAA
>CAYZMZ010000010.1:0-12372 GCA_964479655.1 uncultured Planctomycetaceae bacterium | reverse complement strand
GCGAGTTATCGGCAACGCCCCTCAATGGGATGCGTGCGTCGGGTGCGGACAAAAGCGAAACCGTAAACAATCCGGCTATTTCGGACTGATCGACGGAGGCCTGATTTGTCCAAATTGCCAATCGTCCCATTTACACGTGATTCCGGTTTCGCAAACCGTGTTGGAAATTGCCCGTCAGTTTGCCGATTCCCGATTAAGTCAATGGCAACGATTAAAAGCGGCGGAAGTTCATCGACGCGAACTGCGAAAATTGACTGATTTATATATTGCCCATACCCTCGGCTGGCAGCCTAAAATGCAGCATTACAGTCGAATGTTTATTTGATTTTTTGATATTGACCCGTATACGTTGTCATGGCGACCGTAGAAAAAACTGATTTTTATGCTGTCCACCGTGTATTCAATGACAATAATATATAATATAGAAGGAAATTCCCATGAATAAGAGCCGATTTCTCAAACGATGTTGTTTATCAACGGTTTTTGGCATATTGCTGATTTCAGGTTGTTCAACCATGTTTGTTAAAAGCAACTCTGTAAATCAGTGGGATAATATTGCCAATAATCTCAATTCTAATCCCGCCCCCAAGGTAAACGAACAGGAAATCGCCTCGTCTTATAATCAACTGGTACGAGATCAGCAAATCGACGGCGATGGAAGCGGAGATTCAACCACCCGAATTGGAGATGCCTTTGTTGATTCTTACCGACGATTAACCGACGATTTACCCGATATTACTCAAGCGCAGGCGTTATTCAAAGACGGATTGGTTCTCTTTGAGCAAAAACAGTATGCAACGGCTGCCAAACGGTTCAAATCATGTCAATGGAAATGCAGTTCCTCGGATAGCGTGCTCAAAGAAGACGCGATGTTTATGACTGCCGAATGCTATTTCTTTGATAATCAATACGCCAAGGCGAGAAACAGTTATGACGCGCTAACCAAAGCTTACGAAAATTCGCGCTATAACGATCGAATGGCAGCTCGGTTGTTTGCTATTGGACGGTATTGGGAAAATATGGCTGATGCGCATCATTATGTTGCCTTCGCCCCCAATTTCTGGGATAAAAAACGTCCGCTGTTCGATACGAACGGAAATGCAATTAAGGTTTATAGTTCCGTACAAATGCAAAATGCCAACGGAACCTTTGCCGATGCGGCGGTTATGGCCAGCGGAAACAATTTCTTCCGAAACGGACGATATACCGAGGCTTCCGAACAGTACGATACGCTATGCGAAAATTATCCCAATTCCCAGTATCTTATGCGAGCCTACCTGTTGAATTTGCAATGCAAGTTACAAATGTACAACGGACCTCATTACGATTCCAAGCCCTTGGAAGACGCGGAAAAAATCGCCAATCATCTTTGTACGTTCTACGGTCCTGAAATGTCCCCCGAAATGAAGGCGGAAGTACGAGAAATACAAAATCATTTTGTTGAACAAAAAGCCGAACGAGATATGGTTATTGCCCAGTATTATGAAAATAAGAAATACTACGGTTCCGCCCGAAATTATTATCGGTATATTCAGCAAGATTACCCGAATACCGAAATTGCGGGTCAGGCCCAGGTTCGCGGTCAAGCGATTGCCGCCTTCCCGTCAGAACCGGCAAAAAAGTTTGAATGGTTAAAATACGTATTCCCGGAAGATTAAGTATATTTTTTATTTCTACAGTGCCGAAATCAAAACGGCGTTGAGAGAAAAATCAAGTAGTCATCGTATTACTCGGGAAATTTCAGGTTGAACCCGTATCCCGGAGGCGGCGATAATCACGGTACGAATTAAACAGTTACGGACTTTTTATTGTCGTCAGGTCAAATAACCGATGGAAAAAGTTCAGCAATAAAAAAATAAAAATCCGATAATCAGAAGAATAAAGGTTTTGGTAATCAGAAAAATAAAAGGCTATCCGATTTTACTATGAATAAATACAATTTCCTGCTGATATTACTGTTCAGTCCGCTGATGTTTGTCAGCTGCGCGGGGTATCAAATTGGAAACGACACGTTATACAATACGTCTATAAAAACGGTATACGTTCCGATGGTACAATCGACCTCTTTTCGCCGTCATTTAGGAGAACGGCTAACAGAAGCTATTGTTAAGGAAATTGAATTGCGAACGCCTTATAAAGTGGTTCGGGATAACAGCGCAGATTCCGTTTTGAATGTAGAATTAGTAGATTATAATCAAAATATCGCTATTATCGATAAATGGGGCGGGCCGCGGCAAGAGGGAATGTATATGAGTGTAAAAGTAAATTTGGTTGATCGGAAAACGCTAATATCCGAAAATAGTACTGAATTTTCTTTGGCAAACGAAGATTGGCAGGTTTTGGGGCAGGGCGATTTAATTGCTGCGGCAGGACAATCGACTTCGACGCAACAACAGCAAGCCATTGATCGGATTGCTAAAAACGTGGTAAATGTTATGGAAAAAAAATGGTAATTATACTTTGATTCCCGCTTTTTGGGGAAATTTTTTGGAGGGGATAAGAAAAAATCGATATAAAATATCGGTGTCCCGTTTCCTTCTCGTTGTAATACCGGAAAAATCGTTGTAAAACGGCATCTCAATTCAATCGCGGAAGATGTATTAGCTCGTTGTAATACCGGAAAAATCGTTGTATACTGCTTCTACTTGAATTTATCCGGTTTATATTTTCATAAACCAGTCGTTTCATTTCGCCCTGATCGACAAAACAAGGATTTAACCAACTTATTGGGCGAAATCAAAACGACGTCAAGAGGAAAAGTCAAGTAGTCATAGTATAAAACATCTATTTTGTCGTATTGTTATGAAATAAAGGCTGATCGATGAAAAATACTTTTCGAAAGCATAAAAACAGTGTATATACCATTTTTATAAACATAAATTTAATTTTTGGTCTGCTTTTCTCGTCTTTCTTACCGTTAGAACTACAATTTTAATCATCGTAAAGAAATGTTGAGTAGAAAAAATTTTAAAATTTTTTTCAATTTCTCTATTGACAAAGCCCTTTTCTCTATTGACAAAGATTAAAAATGTAATAAATTAGTATTTACGGTAATAAAATACAATTGGTTTTTAGAGGATAATAATCATTTTATTTTATTATTTGGAACATAATACCTCTAACGATGTTTTGTGTTTTGAACTTTCCGGAAAAAAATTACGTATAGAAAGATGTATTTTGTATATAGGGTGGTTCTATTAGTAGTTACTTTGAAGTCCGAACACGGGAATTTTTTCGTTTAGAAAAACGTCAAAAGACTCGGTATTTGGTTGTGCAAGTGGTTTTTCGGGGCTAAACGGGAAAAAGAAAAACAGCCGAATTGACATCAAAATAGAATTATTATCCCCCCTCCCTATACTTTAGTTTACTTAGATGGTATAATACATAAAAATACAAGATGTTTTTCCTGGAGTTTGACTTCACGGCAATATAAAAGAGTATATCGTAAATGAATGTTGTTAAGTCAAAACGTTGTTAAGGGAAAAAAGCAGATAATCAGTATACCACTTACCATAAACAAAAATTTGTTTTGAGGTCAATAAAACTGGTCATCTGGCAATTACAGTGCATTTTATTTCGTTATAGAACAAGCGTTGTTTTATAGTGATTAAATTTTTGTTTCGGATCAATTTACCCCTCTTAACGCGGCTGCGTTTAAGAGAATTGAAAGACTGGAGAAAAAGCATGGTAAAAAGTAAAAGCAAAGCACCCGCAAAAGCTATTACAGGTCGTCAGCGAGATGTTCTTGAGTTCATCAAGCGCACAATTAAGACCAAGGGTTACGGCCCGACGGTTCGTGAAATTGGTGATGCTGTTGGTATCATCTCCCCCAACGGAGTAGTTGGACATTTAAAAGCCTTGATCAAAAAGGGCTTGATCATTCGTCAGCCCCATTTGTCCCGCTGCATTCAGGTAATCAATCCTAAAGATACCGTCGTAACTCGCAAAGGCGGTTCTGTTGCCCAGGGTCAGTTTACAGCTCAAACGAATCCTGAAATCGCCTCGATTGAACAGACAATTCCGATGGACGGAACAAATTTGTTTATCGAAGTCAAAGACAATTCTTTCTCCGATTCCAAACTTGTTGCCGGCGACGTTTTAATCGTCCGGACTGACATGCCCGCCAAAGATGGTCAAACGGTTATGGCTCAAATTAAGAACAAGACCGTTTTAGCCAAGTGGACTGCTGACACGATGAAGAAAATCGCCAAAGCGGCTATCGAAAACTCCGTTGACTGCGAAGACGTTGTCGGCGTTGTCGTCGGTGCCATTCGTGGTTTCTAATTAGCATACTGTTTTCACTTAAGTTTTCACGGTTTTTAACGGACAGCTTAGATGTTTCATTTCACGATAGTTTTAAGAACGTTTGTTTTTTAGATTGTACTGTCGTGAAATAAAAACGTGCTGAAATTAAAACGGAAAGCTAAAGTCAGAACTGCTTAATAAAATTAAGCAAATAAAATCGCTTGAAAGAGCGATTTTTTTATTTATTGGGGATTTCCAATAATTGCTTTTGGTGTGCTGCCGCCGAGTTTTTTTCGCGTATAGAAGAGAGAATACGCGTCCTGTTTGGAGATATTATACTGCTTCCACTTGAGTTTTTCCGGTTTGTATTTGCATAAACCAGTCGTTTCATTTCGCCCCTATCAATAAAATAAAGGGTTGTTTGATTCCGGTCTGGCGAAATCAAAACGACGTTAAGAGGAAAAATTACGTAGTGATAGTATAACGGGGCTTTTCGATCCAAACTGACAGGAAAAAAGTATCCGGCGGACGCGAAATTGAATTGTGGGAAAAAGTCCTATCCGTATTACACCTATTATTTATCTTATTGTACATTTAAAATCTTGTTTGTATGATATGATGTATACATCTGGTATTCCAGAAAATAAAAGCATAAATGAAAATAATTTCCTGTTCTCAAGCCAGACAGCTGGATATTTTAGCAGTAGAAAAATATGGTGTTCCCTCTATATTATTAATGGAGAACGCCGGACGCGGACTTGCTGATATATTATCGCCCTTTGAACCGAAGAAGGTGGTGATTTGTTGCGGTAAAGGCAACAACGGCGGAGATGGTTTTGTAGTTGCGCGGCATTTACTCTTGAGGAAAATCAACGTTCAAGTCTACGCTATGGGAAATCCGGAGCAATATAAAAATGACGCCCTTGTTAATCTGCGTATTTTAAACAATATGGACGTAAATATTATTTATGATAATGACAGGGGAATTTATCAATTACAAGAGCATTTAAACGAGGCGGATTGGGTAGTTGACGCATTGTTGGGAACAGGGACAAAAGGTGCCCCCCGGTTCCCGTATGATCGGGTTATTGACCAGATAAATTTATCAGATAAAAAAGTACTTTCTGTTGATATTCCCAGCGGACTTGATGGCGATACGGGTGAAGCCGCAACATGTTGTATAAAAGCCTCGATTACGGGGACGATGGCAGCAATTAAAACAGGTTTAATCAAAGCAAATTCGGAGGTAACCGGCGAGATTAAAGTGGTTGACATCGGGGTACGATTTGACGAACTGTTATAGCTTCACACCTCATTGAAAGCCAAGGAGATAAGGAGTAATAATCAAAACGTATCTGGATAAATGAGCTTTGCAGCGAAAAACGTATCAAAACCCCCTGTTTTTAGGGCTTTTATGAACTTAGACATCTGAGGACAATGCTGTAAATCTTGAAAAATCAAGGAGATTCGTTTAATCCAAATTTATTACTCAACCGGTTATAAACAAGTTATCCCCAAAAGATAGTTGAATAAAAGTCCCCGGAAAAAATATTTTTGGATAATTTTGCTTGTATCGATTTGTGAATTTATACCGTAAATTCCAGAGGCAGCAACGTCTTTTTAAAAAAATTTCAAAGAATTTTCGGTCGGGGCATTTGACATAGAAACGATTAACGGTTACAATCACCATACACAAGTTGAGGACGAAAGCGAGAAAACGATTTTTTCGCAAAATTCAGGAAGAACTCGTCATCAGGTTTGAATGGAGTCTTTAGATAAAATAGGTAAAATAACGGCTAATAATCAGTGTTTTATGCAAAAATTCGCTTTTTGTATAGTTGTGTTTATTAGTATATTATAGAGGCAGGACGTGCATAAGAACGATATGGATATCGAATCCCCCGCAATCGCAACGGATAAGACAACCTCTGTCGACGCAGCCGCTGCGGATAATCAATCAGCCATGAATACTACCGCAGACTTTTCAACGCCTTATTCTGGGTTAAACGGAGCCGCAGCCAGATTGCTGAGTACCTTTGAAGCCCTGAAAAAGAACCGTGTAGAATCTGATGGTTCTGTATCGACCTCTGACGCTCCCGTCCGCGATACGACGATTACAACGCAAGTTAAAGCGATTAACAGCCGCGTTAATCGATTGGCCAACCTCGATGATTTCGTGCCGGGAAAAAAGAACCAGGTCAGTTTCAATATTGCAACCAGTATTTTAGATATTCCAGGTCAGTATAGCCCGCTTGCCTTTTGGGGCGGTTCCGGTTTAGGAAAAACGCATTTACTTCAGGGAATTTATTCTCAATGCGTTCGGAGAAAAATCAAGTCGATTTATTGTACCGCCGAGCAATTTACCGCCGATTTTCAGGAAGCGTTGCGTTCTCATACCGGGGCGTCCTTCAGAACGAAGTTCCAAAGAGTCCAATTTTTCCTGTTAGACGATTTGGATTTCCTTCAAGATAAAAAATATACACTCATAGAATTAAATACAATTGTTTCCGAATTGCTTTCTCATGGAACGCAGGTTGTATTTAGCTGTTGCGATCACCCGCGTAATTTAACGGGACTGGGTAAATCAATTCAGGGGCTATTTGACGGCGGATTGGTCTGTCAGCTTCATCCGGCGGAATACGAAACGCGCATGGAAATTATACGACGCATGGCGGCGAATCGTAAAATCAGTTTACCGTCTGAGGCCATTCAAACTATCGCCTCGCAAATATCGGGCAACGTACGCGAAATAATCGGGGTCTTAAATCGGCTGGAAGTTTGTTTAATGGCGGACGCGTCTGCCTGCAGCGGATCGGGAGCCATGGACAAGATTCAGAATATTTTAGACGACTGGGTTCGAGATACGAACTTTATGGTCTCCTTGGCCAAGATCGAAAAGACGGTCTGTCAGGCGTTTGATTTGCAAGATACCGATTTAAAATCGCCTAATCGTTCGCGTCAGTGCAGCTATCCTCGCATGCTAGCCATGTGGCTTGCCCGCAAGTTTACGCGCAAGGCGTTAAGCGAAATAGGCGAGTACTTTGGCAGCCGGAGCCATTCAACGGTTATCTCCGCGCAAAAACGAGTGGACGAGTGGATTGTTCAAGGGCGTGTTATAGATATGAACAACAGGTCATCTGAAATTACGGTAGCTTTGCAAAGTTTGGAAGAGCGGCTTCGCCATTGTTTATAGGATTAGAGGATTTTTATATTATTGCTGGGTGATTTTTTCTTCTGACGTCGTTGGGATTTTGTCCTTCAGAATCAAGCAACGCTTTGTTTGAGCAATTGGGAACGAAATGAAACGACTGAGGTTTGTTATTCAAGTCGGAAAAAGTCAAGTGGAATCAGTATATACCATGGCAAAATCAAAACGGCGTTGATAGGAAAATTCAATCCGCCATAGTATAATATCGACTTCGAGATTGAACGTTCGGTTACAGGCTTATTTTGTTGTGAACGGAAGCTAAATGCAGCGAAATAAAACCTGACCGATGTTTTCGACGCGACGTTGTAACGGAAGACAACGTCGCGTTTTTTTTATTCCGCTTGATCCCGAGGCGGACTAGAGTTTTTTTAACAGGAAGGCGCGAAGACACGAAGTTCACGAAGAAGAATTATAAGAGTTGATTTTGAATACCGCACAGGACGGAAGTATACGCGTAATTACAACGATAAACCTTTTTTTCGGCAACCAGCGGTTACCGAAAATTTTTTTGGCGTTGTCAAGGGAAGAATTTATCGGGCAGAGCAACCAGAATTATCCCTTTATTAATTCTCGCGCAACCTGTACGGCAGAGGAGGCGTTTTGCGTATACGCGTCTGCCCCAATTTGATCGGCAAACTCTTGCGTAACCGGAGCACCGCCTACCATAACAATAGTTTTATCTCTCAAACCGGCGGCTTTTAAGGCTTCAATGGTCGTTTTCATTTGCGGCATAGTCGTCGTGAGCAACGCCGATAAACAAAGTATCGTTTTATCGCGCTGGGAAGCGGCTTCAACAAATCTTTCCGGCGTAACGTCAACCCCTAAATCATTGACCTCAAACCCGCCGCCTTCCATCAAAGACGCCACCAGATTCTTACCGATGTCGTGCAAATCCCCTTTTACGGTTCCGATAGCAACGTATCCCACCGGCTGTCCGCCGGAAGCCTTTAATACTGGCTGAACTATGCCCAATGCGGATTTCATGGCGTTGGCTGACATAAGCAGCTCTGGAACGAAATATTCGTTCTCTTCAAACAGACGTCCGACTTCATCCATGGCAGGAATCATGTATTTTCCGATAATTTCTCCCGGATCTATGCCGTCATCCAAGGCGGACTGTACCAGTTCAACCGCGTCATCGTCTTCGCCTTCTACAATAGCAGTATATAGGTCTTGCAGGTTCATTTGTTATGTATAATTATATGAAATAGGAAACAAACTTTAATCACACTTTTGATAATATACACCATAAATTATTATTCGTCAAAGCCCCCGCAGAGAAAAATTTTAAAAATTCTTGTGCTTTGTACTTGACAAAAATAATTGATTCGATAAATTAATAGTTATCAGGGGATAACAATGAAACAACAGGAAACGGATAATTCCCGAAAAACAGCTCACGCTGCTTTAGCAACGGGCATGTTTTGGGCGCAACGAGTAATTTCAGCCTCGCTGGAATTTATATTTGCGTTGGTTGTCGGGTTTTATTTGGATCAGTATTTTAATACCAGACCTTGGCTAACCCTTGGTTTTGCGGTTGTAGGCATGATTTCCATGTTTTATAGCATGATAAAAATCGCCCGGCAATTTCAAGACGAAGTCAGTATTCAAGACGAGGTTGATAAAACGAAAGACTGAATCCTTTCCCCCCGATATGAAATCAAACCCTAACCCAATTCCCATGAGCAAGGTTTTTCAAACATCGTTTATATTGTTTGGCTCCGTAATTTTGGTGTTTTGGGTCGTTATCGCCGGAGTATGCGATCAATTTCAGTTTAGCGTGCCGTTTTTAATCGGTTCGCTTGCCATAATTTTTTGCTCGGCTTGCGCGATGGCTTTGGGGTTACTCGGCTGTCAGTTGCCAACAATTAAAGCCGTCCCTTATATAATGGGCGGATTGATGTTGGAAATGTTCGTCCCATTAATTTTATTAATTTATTTAAAATTTAGTCCAAGTCTACTGGAAAAATCTGGAGATTTGGTTATAATCCTAAGATATTTCCTCGTATTCTTCCCTGTTTGCCTATTTTTGGAAAAGGGATTGGTGTTACGAGAATTTAATCATAAACAGTCTACGGAAGTAAAATAATGAGTGCAGAATACAATGCCGCCTCGCACGTTATAGATTCCAACGCGTTGCATTTGCCGTTCAACGTAACGATTCATTTACCCTCGGTAAATGTACCGGTATGTGATTGCTTGCAGCCGTACTTGGGAGATCATCTTCAATTCGGCAGTAAATACATGTGGCTTGAATTAGTCGCGTTTTTATTATGCTGCGTTGTTTTCATCCCGCTGGCACGTAAAATTCGTTCGGGTGCTCCGGTAAAAGGACGAATTGCCAATCTTTTGGAAGCGATGGTCATGTTCGTTCGCAACGATATTGCGATTCCCAATATCGGTAAATCTCACGCGAATGCTTATCTGCCTTATTTATTATCCGTATTTTTCTTCATATTGTTTTGTAATTTACTGGGATTGATTCCGTGGCTGGGCAGTGCGACCGGCGCATGGGCTACAACGCTGGTTTTAGCAATCAGTACATTTATTGTAGTAAATACTGCCGGTATGAAAGAAAAAGGCGTTTTTGGCTACTGGGCTAAATTATGTCCTAAAATGGACGTTCATTGGTCCTTGGCCATTGTTCTGGTACCGATGTTGTGGTGCCTGGAATTTATCAGTTTGATAATCAAGCATTTTGTGCTGAGCGTTCGTCTTTTGGCGAATATGTTTGCCGGACACTTGGTTTTAGCGGTCATACTTGGGTTCATTCTGCTAACAGCGGGAAAACCAATTTGGTACGCCGTTATGCCGGCTAGCGTTTTGGGTTCAGTATGTTTGAATTTATTGGAATTGTTCGTCGCGTTTTTACAAGCGTATATATTCACGTTTTTATCCGCCCTGTTTATCGGCATGGCGATGCACGAACATTAAAATGAACAATAACGATAGCTTCATTCAGAAAAATTTGGTTGAAACTATCTGAAAAAATGAATTGTCTTTTAGGACGATTCATTATACTGGTTTACTTGATTTTTCCGGTTTGAATAACAAACCCCAGCGTTTCATTTCGCCATAATTCGTAAAAATGAAAGTATTTATTTCTACGGGGGGTGAAATCAAAACGACGATAAGAGAAAAAGTCAAGTAGTTATAGTATAAATTTGTAAATAGTTAGTATTTTTTATTTTGTTTCAGTTGACGGGAATTTCCCCGATTAACTTAAGTACAACAGGAGACTAAGTCGTGTCTAAAATTGTAAAACTGTTTGCTCTGATTCTGGTCGTATTTACCGTAGCGTGCCCGGCGTTGGCTTTAGCCGCAGACGCCGATCCAGCCGCCGCAGCCGTTGCTGCTAAATCCGCTTATCAAGTTCTCGGCTGCGCCATTGGTGCTGGTCTGGTAATCTTGGGAGCTAGTTTCGGTATTGGTAAAATCGGTGGTTCCGCCGTTGAAAGTATTGCTCGTCAGCCGGAAGCTGGTGGAACAATCATGACAACCATGATTATTTCTGCCGCTTTGGTAGAAGGTGTTACGTTCTTCGCTTTGATCGTTTGCTTCATGGGATTAACTGCGTAAACAGTGTTTATGAGGACAGTCCGAGTTTGGTAAAGCTATCAAACCGGTTCTGTAAATCCTTGACAAACAACTTTTAACCCCCGGTATTATTATGAAGTATCGATCCTTATTAAGCCTGATGATTGCAATCGGTTCGGTTGTAATGACGAATGCCGTTTGTATGGCGTCAGAAGAAGCGTCGGGACCTGTAAATCCGATGAATTTTCAAGCCGACTTGGCGTTGTGGACTGCGGTAATATTTATCTTAACCCTTTTAATTTTAGGCAAGTTTGCCTGGAAACCAATTGTAGAGGGTTTGGATAAACGTGAAGCGGGTATTGCGGACCAAATTGCTCAGGCGGAAACGCAAAACGCTCAGGCAAAGGCTTTGCTGGACGAGTATAAATCGCAGTTGGCCAATGCTAAAAACGAAGTCGCTACTATGGTTGACGACGCCAAAAAGAATGCGGAAAAAGTCAAGCAGGTAATAATCGACAAGGCAAAGGCCGATGCCGAGGCCGAGGTCAGAAAAGCGGCTTCTCAGATTGAACAGGCTAAGAAAGAAGCCATCGCAGAATTGGCGAACAATGCTGCTGATATGGCGATTAATTTGGCCGGTAAGATTTGTCAAAAACAATTAGATAAGAATGCTCATTCGAATCTGATTAACACCGCCGTAGATAATTTTTCCAAACAAGCCCTCTAACAGGAACGAATAACCATGTTGGATACTCAAGCCATTGACGCCCGATATTCGGCACAAAGCAATCCCGATGTAAGCGCAGAAGAAATCGGCGCGGTATACGCCCGGTCGCTTATGGGTGCGTTAAACAATGACCCGATAAAAATCGGCGAAGCGGTTGAGGAGTTCGATTCCTTCCTGACGGCTTGCTGCGATAAGCAGCCTCAATTCGAGTCTATCTTGGCTAGTCGTTTGATTTCCATCGAAGACAAGCTGGGAATTTTGGATCGAACTATTCCTAATGCAACTCCGGTATTTCTTCATTTTTTGAAGGTTATCGTACAGCATGAACGAATGGACTGTCTGCGGTCGATTTATCGTCAATTGTACCTTCAATACGAAACGTTAATCAAGCGGGTTCCGGTTGTTATTACAACGGCCGTTGAGGTTTCACCTGAACAGGCAGAAACAATCGGCAAGTCGTTGAAGGCGCAAATTGGCGGGGACCCCATTATTCAGCGTAAGGTTGATCCCAATCTTATCGGCGGAGTAGTTGTTCGGGTAGGCGATACCGTTTACGACGGGTCGGTGTTTACGCAATTGAATAAAATGCGTGAAAAAATCGCTGGAAAGTTTTATAAAAACGGTACTTTATTAGCTTCCAAGACAGGGATGATAA
>CAYZMZ010000009.1:0-21327 GCA_964479655.1 uncultured Planctomycetaceae bacterium | reverse complement strand
TCCAAATGCGCGTTTAACTCTCTTACCAAAAATTCTACCGCTCTGGTTAATCGGGGGTCGTTGAAACGGCTGTTAGAATACAGAATGACCAGCCAGCGGGTGAAATTGGCACTGGCCGCAAAATCGTCCTCGGTACTTTTGCTTTTGCCCTTGCGCGTAAAATAGGCTCCGTGCCAGCTGCCGTCTTCGTTTTGCAAAGACAGGGCAAACTCCTGCATTCGTTGCAGATAGTCGTCCAGCACGATATACGTTTTTTCCAGCGGCTGGTCCCGAAACGCTAAGCGGCGCCGGAGCGAATACGTCAAGCCGAAAAGCCGATCTGTAGAATCGGAATCAGCAAGATTCACCTCGCGTTTGAGTTCATGGTCTGTAATCCGAAGAACGGACCACGGCTGACCCCAATGGTTAGTCCATCGTTCGCGAGGAACGTAATACGATAAAGCAGGTAAAATAGCCGACATATTTCCCCCGTTGCAATTGAGCATTTGATGTTCAACTAAATCGGCAACCGTAAATTCAGCCGTGCGCGGGAGGGAATTAGCCGGTTTGAGCGGCATCCCGTTTGCGTCTTCCTCAAAAAAATACGGACGCGGCTTGAATTTATAACTCGCTCCAACTCGGGAAGTCGCTAAAATCGAAAGAAATTCCCCCTCGCGTTCTTGCTGACAGTAACCGACCAAAGGAAAAATCCGTCCTGAAGAAGAAAGTGAAATTTGTACCTGTCTATTTTGAGGATATACAGCTGAAAAAACGCGCGGCGGATTCTCTGTTGGGGGCGATAAGGACGGAGTTCCCCACTCTGAAGGGCGGTTTGATTCTAAAATCATCCCTAAAACCGGGGTTTCACCCATCGGATAATTCCAGCATAACGCGCCAACGGTATTAAAATCCATTTGGCTTTCTGGATAAATCATTGAAGAAAAACAGCCGAACGCGCAGACGGACATAAGAGCCTCGTAGGGCGAGTTATTATCCATGTTGAGTTTTTTATCGAAATAATAACGACGGGTCTTTTTAATTTCTTCAATCAGATTTTTTATCTGCGGATTTATCGGGGCAAACGGTTCTTGAGGACGATAAAATTCGGCGGTTGTCTGCTCTCCCTTGTTGGAATACTCGGTTGTCGGCGGGGTTTGCGAATTAACCAGGTTGAGAATTTCCGGGGCGATTTTGTCTTGCTGACCTGAGGAATTAGCGGTCGATTCGGGAATCGCTGGTAAATTCACTTCGGATTTTCGGGCAGAATCGTTGATATGGGGGCGTTTTGTTTCGCTCGCCTCGCCTTCAGAAAACGAAATTTCGGGTTCCGTGATTACCTTATATTGCTGTGTATTAAGCAGGGGATTAATATTCGGAACGACAGACTGTTCCAGCAACTGCGACTGCTCTTGAACTTCGTCTTCACTTGTTTTTGGCGCGATCAATTCCTGTTTTTTCGCTTCATTTTGCGGGGATTGCTTTACGTCCACTTTGTCCCAATCGTTCCAATTTGCCCATTTAGCGTCTTCTTCAGAAATACCCTCGGGAAGAAGAACCGGAGCGGGATTTTCTTCTGCGGCGGGAGATTCGTCTGATTCTTCTGTTAATTCCGGCAATTCAAGAATCGAGTTAGGAACGGAATTCGACTGCTGAGCCCAAACGGGAATCGTAAAAATCGTTACGAGGAAGGCGAGGGGAATACGCATTATTCTTCTGAATTATCTCCTTCAGCACGATATATTTTATATCCCATTGAATTTTGGGACGGGGAAAATTGATTGTTTTCGTCAATTCCATCTCGAACAGCGGTAATAATAGCAAACTTGGCGTCTACGTCGTCGGCGTAATGAACCAGCAACGCCTCTGGAATCATCGGAGGTTTAGGAGCGCCCCATTCCGGTAATCTTTGATGGGCAATAATAATATGCTCTAACAGCATAAACCGTTCGCCCTCCAATCCCAGCGCATGGCAGGCGTCTCGGACAATATCGCGTCCTAAAAGCATGTGTCCGAGCAGATGTCCTTCGGTGGTATATTCAAACTGGGCACCTTTAAGAGCGATTTCTTCCAGCTTGCCGATATCGTGCAATGCGGCTCCGGCGGCAATTAAACCAATATCCAACGGGGGTTTTAAGGCGGGATATTGCTGCGTATATCGCTCGGCAAAGAAAACGGCGTTTTTCACCACGTTGAGCGTATGTTCCAGCCAGCCGCCGACAAAAGCGTGATGATTGTGCGATGCCGCCGACAGGGTGAGCAATTCCGGCTTGTTTTCCATTAAAATGGTTTCGCACAGTTCGTAAAGCGTGTCGGCGCCGATTGAGTTTTTGAGAATATCCAATAACTCCTCGAACATCGTTTCCGGGTCCGCCTGACTATGGGCGAGAAACATTTCTTCCGAAAATCCGTACTGACGGTCGGCGGCGTTGACTTCCCGAATTTGGATTAAATCGACTTGCGGTCCGAATTTGGTTAGCTCATATACCCCCCTGATTTTGAAAAACATGCCGGTTTTCCAGCTTTCTTTGCATGCGGGAGTATAGGGAGACGATTCCCAAAGGGGAAAGGTAATGGTTCGACGGATGTCCCGAAAAGTGAGGCTGTAATAGGGCTTTCCGTTTTGTGTTTCCTTGAGTTCTTTTCGGGATAAAAGAGCGTAAAAATCCGCTTCCTGTCCGTCCGTCAGTTCGCAAAGGGGAACGATTGCCATGGGGTTACCTTTTAATAAAATAGAAAGTGGTGAATTACTTATACCATAATCTATGGATTATACCTGTTTTGTGAATAACTGTCAAGAATGGGGGGAAAGAATTATGATTCTTTCGGGAATTGGGTACCTGCACCACCGCTAGGTCTTAAAAAGACAGGGGTTTTCTATTATACTAGTAAAATCATAAATCCTAAAAATAGAAAGGAACCCCATGTCAGTCAACATTATACACTCAACTCAAGGAATTTGCAACTACCAGCTCGACAAACAAGTCAAAAGAAACGAAAATATTTTTTATTCTTGTCTTTTTACTGGAATGAAATATCCATTCGGGAAATTTCGCATGGTTTCATCGTCAGCATTTCCGAAGGTCGTCCGGTATAACCGCGGGCGAAGAGGGTGGTAATTATTGTCGAAAAACGTTATAACGGGACGCTTTGACCGCAAGCATCTGTCCGTCCAGCTCCGAACCGACAAAAATCCGTTACAAACGGAAACATCTCCGGAACCGTTTTGAGCTGGTAATCGAGATCGTTCTCCTTCTGAATCGGGATAATCTGCGTTAGTCGTTCCAGAATCGCCAGCGATTCCTGCCGCAGAGAACGTAACCTCCAACACTGTATGATATTGCGTGCTGTTGGGGTCATGGTAAAAGTGATTTTAGCTATAATAAGCTGTTAAATTTTTGACGATTATTCGGGGATATTCAGTAGTTTTTTTGGTCAATTTCACGGATTCCCCTTTGACTTTTTTGAATTTTCTGCGTATAATATGATAGGTTTAGGTGAGGATGCGCACCAGAACCAAAACCAATACAAAGGGACTTCGGCGTAATAGCTCTCCTTATTGAAAGGGACCTGTGCGTCGAACTCTCCTTTTTTATTTCTTGTGTATCATCCAGTCATACAACTGAATCAACGCTTTAAGTTGACTTTTATAAGCCCCAACAATGTTCCATACCTCTGAACCGTGTTCTTGAAGCATGGAACGAAGGAATTTACCCAATTCTTCAACGGAAACTTCTTCCTCGCGCAGATAGCCAATTTTTTGCAGTTGCTTGTGCGGTTCAGAAGCATTTGATACAATTTCTTCAATGGAATGATATGATTTGGTTCCGCGATATTTCGCGTACTGCCCCGTAAAAAAACTGTCGTAAGTTCTATCCATACAACGTCGAACCTCTTGCGGTATAGATTCTTCGCTGACGCCTTCGGTGTACTCAAGAACAGGAATGTATTTGGAACGCTTCAATAATCTTGGCAAGGTATGTTGTAGAATCAGCCGTTTATAATCGGGTTCCAGACGATATTTAGCCTGCAAGTTATGCAAAACAATATCCTCATGTACTTCTTCGGAGGTGATTGATTCGTAGCCTTTTATTCCAAAGCCCTTGAAAACGCCTACGCCCAAAACAATATCCAAGTCGTTGAGCCATCGTTTTTTAAAATCCCGTTCCAATAAACTGGCAATATCCGGCTTTACACCGTATTCTGAATTTAAATCTTGCGCGTTTCCTTCGTACACGCGATAAGCCATCGGGTCTGTCGAAACCATGGCGGCATAACGACGCAATAGCTGCTCCCACGTGTCCAGTCCCAAATAACGACGCGAAAACCCCGACCCGACAAACAAGTAGGGCAAGGTCTTGAACCCACGAAACCTTTCGTTTAGCTGCTTTTGTAATGTACTGTCCATGATTATTTTTCCTTCTCAAACAACGTTGACTGGTCATCGGTCGGGACAACGCGGCATCTTACCGCCGGGTTTTTGAATTTCGGCGATGGGAAGCCCGCACTCCTTACAATCACCCTGATTATACTGCTTATCTATCTACGTGCAATACCCGTCTGAATTATGCAACAGAGCAAATTGGCAAAAAGCAAAAAATTCCCGGGGTTTCTGGCGTGGAATGATTTATTTAAGAAAAAATCGAAGATTATCCAATTACATCTATCTTATTTGTCTTTAAATTCCCTCTTTAGCTAAAAAACAGAAAATAAAAGGGTTTTAACAGAAAAAGAAAAAGTAGTTGTCCAAAGTCCTGTCGAACTAAAATAGGACAACATGCTGTTGTAACCTATTTTTATATAAAATTTTAGAAAATCGGGGCAACAGGATTCGAACCTGCGACCCTCTGCTCCCAAAGCAGATGCGCTAGCCAGGCTGCGCTATGCCCCGAACTTTTTAACATAGTATATACTCATTAAAGAAAAATACAAGCCCACCCCCTCCGTTCCGTGAAGTTTAATTTTTATTATGTCGATACCTATATTTGGATTGTTTCGATTGTTGTCGTTGCATAAATTTTATACAAACCACCCATATCGCCCATTGTGAGTACTTTAACCTGTCAAGCTGAATCGCAAATGCTCTCTGCTGTACATCAGGCAGCAGACGGGCTATCTACGTGCTTTCAGAGAGGGTTAGGGAAAAAAATTGAGGCGATTGACTGCTTGCCGCCCCAAAATTGGAATATTCTCGAAATCCCCGAACCGCTCAATGGCGGCGGCGTTACGATTGTAATTACTGCTGAACACGGAGGTTTTCTGGTTTTTATTCCCGACGATGGGATTCTTCTAAATCAAGGATTCGCCGAAACGCTAACGGACCCGACGCAGCCGTTGCCGTCGATGGCGGTCGAATTGCAAAAAAAACTGATTCCTGATTCCCCTGATTATTTCGGAAAACGAATCGGGAAAGCGAAGGTATTTTCCAGCATGGCTCGTCGCGCAGGGGTTTCAGACGCCTGTTTGATTGTACCGATTCAAATTACGGTTGCGGATATTTCCCATCAAATTTGGTTTATCGGAGACGTGCCGCATCCGGAAAGAGCGTTTGCCAAGAGAAATCCGGCTTTGGAACAGCGTATTAAAAAGACGAAGTTGTTTTCAGAGGAAATCCTTTCGGATTTGCAAGCACCGACGGAAATACTGCCGTTGCTGAACCCGTCTGAATCTGAAAATTCGGATTTAACTTCGGCGCAAACCGTTCAGATAGAACCCGCTCATGATAAATCCTCTCGCCGTCTGGCGAATTTGTCGGGACTGCTTGCTTTAAAACAGCAGCATTTAGATTCCTTCTGTCAGTTAAATAATCTTAACGGCGGAGGACTTGAAACTAATTTAATTCCTGATTATAATAATAGTCACAATAGTAATAGTACGCAGACGGATTGTTCAAATCCCGCGCAGGACGATGTTCGCGAACTGGAAGCTGCGCTTCAAAGTCAGCCTGAATTGCCGGTTAGTCAAACGATAACTCCGTTATACCAAGTACCCCCTTTGATTTCAGACGGTTACTTGACTGCGGACGTCCCCGCTTTATCCGAATCCGTTCAAACGGTTTCCGCAGCCCTGTCGTTGGTTGAAACCATCGCGCAGGCAGAGCGAGAAGAACAAAGTCCGACTGTTGAGATTCAAGCGGAATCGGCAGAACCGGTTGAGACTCAAGCAGAATCGACAAAGCCGGTCGGGATTCAAGCAGAATCCGCAGAGCCGGTTGAGGTTCAAGCGGAATCGACAAAGCCGGAAGAGATTCAAGCGGAATCCACAGAGCCGGAAGAGATTCAAGCAGAATCGACAGAACCGGACTTGTCGGCTGTTATCAATCACCCGCTGTTAAACATAAAGGTGAAACTGGCGGCGGTTATTACGCACCGACAATTTATCCTCAACGATATAATAAAGTGGAAGCCGGGTGAAGTCATTCCCTTTGATTTTCCTGCGGATTGCGTAGCGATAAACGTGAAAAATCAGACGGTAGCTTGCGGAAAAGCGGTTTTATTCAACGGTAAACCGGCTGTTCAAATTGAATAATCTGTATACTTAATCTATTGCCGTATTTTTTGTGTATGGTTTTGACCAGCGCGAGATTCTGGTTTCAAACATGTTTTCCTGTGAAGTATAAATCCCTCGATAAAACAAGCAGCAACCGTATTATTTATGTCCAAAGACAATCCCCTTCCTGCCGATAATTCCCCTCGTTCTGGCTGGACGTTTACCCGAATTGCTATTGCCGGGTCGGTACTGGTCAATGCGGGGATAATTTTATGGCTTGGGCTATGGTGGTTTTCTGCACATTCTGAAAATAAAACCACGCCAGAGCCGCCGGTCGAGGGGACGGTTGCTCCGCCGGAGCCGGAAGTCGTTCCGTTGCCGGGGGAAAAGGCGGCGGATACGGTCAATCGAGTGCTTGATCAGCAGTTTCAGCAGGCGCAACGTGTATCTGACCAGGAAAACATGAAAACTCTTCAAACGCAGTCCGAAAAATTATCGAAGGTTTCCAGCGAAGAATCCATTGATCAGCTAACGCCTCATTTTCATCAATGGCTTAAGACGGAAAAGCGTGAAACGAAGCCGAAAAAAGGCACTCCGATGATTACGGAACGTACAATCACCGCTGATAATTTCGATATTAATACCGCTCAGTTTTACGATGTGAAGCGGCACAAAACCAAAGCGGGAAAAATACAGTACCGGGCAATATTACTGGACGCGCAAGGCCGGACGTTAGGCATCGATATGCCGACCGAAGACGGAAAGAAAATCTATCAGCTGATGCAGCAGATGAAATCAAATCCATTGATGGACAAAATCTATCGTCAAATTGTCATGCCGTTACTGGATAAACAACTCAAGCCGCTGCAAAATCAAGGGAATACAAAGCAGTAGGCGTCAACGAAAGGTAGACGAACGACACCCCGGCTACCTCTCGCCGCTCCCTCCGGGAGTGTTCGTTAAACGAAATAATTTTTATAACGATTCAATTACCCGTTATACAGTTTAGTTAATGGCTATAGTTTTACCCTCAAAGGAGATTGGCATGGAGATTCCCAAGGTAGTCAACGATCCTCGCGAACGGATTTTTTCCCTTGTTCACGGTTTTCAGATGTCTGCGCTGCTTGTCGCTGCATGCGAACTCGATCTGTTCACCTGGATAAATAGTCAGTCTATGCCGCCGAGTTCCGAAGAAATCGCCGCTGGACTGGCACTCGATAACCGGGCGGTAACCGGTCTGCTGCGTGCGCTGGCGTGCATGGGCGTTTTGATTTCAGAGGGCGAACGATTCCGAACCGCGCCTGAATTTCAGGCTTGCCTGGATTCACGAACACCGGAAACGGTAGTTCCTGCCGTGCGTCATTGGGGAAGCTGTATGCGTCAATGGAGCCAGTTGGCCTGGACGATAAAAACCGGTGTTCCAGCTCCCAAAACGGCGGGGATTCTCGGACCGATGGGCGATTACCAGTCGTTCCTTTGGGCGATGAATAGTATCGGTCAAAATCTCGCCGGGCCGTTGGTCAGCAAGATGATTAACGCCGGGTTCACGCCGTTTAAACGGCTATTGGATTTAGGGGGCGCGACGGGGACGTATGCGAAACGATTTCTGGAGTGTTTTCCTGAAGCGGCGGCGACGATTTTCGACTTGCCGATTGCGATTAACGAAGCCCGCGATGGTCTGAAAAATTCGCCGTTGAAAGGAAGAATCGAGCTGTTCGCCGGCGATTTTTACAAGGATCCGTGGCCTGCCGGGTTCGATTGTATCTGGATTAGCGCGATTATTCATCAACAGAACGAATCGGCAACCGCCGCCATGTTCCAAAAAGCCTTTAAATCCCTTGTTCCCGCAGGCCGCATAGCGATTCGGGACGTTTTTTTCAATCGTCAATACGATGGACCGCCTGCCGCCGCGCTGTTTGCGGTCAATATGATCGCCAATACCGGTTCTGGTATGGTTTATACAGAGGAACAAACATATCGATTACTTCAGGACGCCGGGTTTCAATCGCCCCAAACGCTCATCCCTTCCGATTCGATGGGAACGGTAATCGTTGCTGAAAAACCGTAGCCGCGTTCTGACGAATTGGCAATATTTATTCAACGTGAATAGATGTATTCGCATTTAGATGTATATCTTGACTTTGCGTTACGAAAGGATTTTTATTCAATGAAGAAACTATGTTTAGCGATTTTGGTATTATCCTGTATAACAAGTACTTACGTTCAGGCACAGGATTTGATTTCGGTTCGCGATACCGCCCAATCCCCCGTCCGGTTGATATTCGATACCGACATGGGCAACGATATTGACGATGCGTTGGCGTTGGCGATTATCCATGCGATGGTCGATCGGGGGCAATGCGACTTTATCGGCTTGACGATTACCAAATCAAATATGAACGCGGCGAAATACTGCAAGGCGTTCAATATTCAATACGGACATCCGAACGTTCCGATTGGACTGGTCAACAACGGCAAGGAGCCGGGCGATGGTCGATACGTTGGCAAAATCATTGAAATGAAGAAGACGGACGGTTCGTCGATGTTCCCGATTCCCGACGGCTGGCAGCCGGAAGATTCGGTTCAGCTGTTGCGCAAACTGCTGGCTGATTCGCCGGATAATTCGGTCGTTATCGCTCAGATTGGGTTTTCAACGAATTTAGCGCGACTGCTGGATTCGCCGGCAGACGAAATTTCTCCGTTGACAGGGCGCGAACTGGCGAAAAAGAAGGTTCGCCTCGTTTCTGCGATGGCAGGTGCATTTACGTTTCCTAATAACCGATTTGAGAATCACAAGGAATACAATGTCGTTATCGATATTCCTTCGGCGCAAAACGTATTCCAAACGTGGCCGGGAGAAATTGTATTGAGCGGATTTGAAGTCGGTGTTGAAATTCCGTTTCCCGGCGACGCTTTAGAATCGGACTTGCACTCACGGGAAAACGAAATTCTGAAAGAATCGTTTCGCCTTTATCGCGATGGTTTGGAAGGCAAAAACCAGCCGACGTGGGACTTAACGAGCGTTTTGTTTGTCCTGCGTCCGGAAGCATGGCGAAACTATTATTCCCTTTCTCCGCGCGGAAAGATTACGGTTTTGGATGATAGTCGTACACGATTTTCGGAAGACGCCAACGGTAATCGCCGCTGTTTTATTTGTTCACCAACGCAGTGTGCGTTAATTCGAGAAGCGTTTATCAACCTCTGTTGCGAACGTTAGAACGTTCTCAAACGTAACCGCATTTGAGAGCGTTTACAAGCGAACTTAAAAGGGGATTGTACTATCATTGCGTGATTTTTTCCGCGATACCGTTTTGAGTTCGCCTGATAATTAGATCATAACACTTGTTCTAGCGATTCAGGCAAAATGAAATGGCAAGGGAAAACGACCGAACAAACAGGGGAATTTCAAGTGAAATCCGCATATTAAAAATTCCCTTTGTTGGAAATCTCCTTCCGATTCAGAAAACAGGAGTTTTTTTCGTATCGCCACAAACAAGAATGCGGTTTGTCTAATTGCAGCCGCAATATTGTGAATCTCAAGTGTCAATAAATATTAACTGCATTTTTTTACAAAATTACGTTACATTTTCGTTAAACGCTTTTTTTTCTGGTATAATATTTTGATAAAGAATATTAAAAAGTAGATTTCAGAATGAGTAATTATCCAAAAAGAATAAAAAGAGATAATTATTTGGCGAAATTTTTCTGTTTTTAGGTTTTTTTAACTCGTAAAAAATCTTTTTGAGCGTATAATATAATAGTGGGCAGGAATTAGGGCAATAAAATCTTGCCATATTCATTTTTATATTTAAGGGGAAAATGAACATAAAATATGCGTTTACCTTGGTTGAACTATTAATCGTAATGGCGATTATTGGTACTCTTGCGGGTTTAATACTTCCTGCCGTTCAAAGTGCCCGCGCTTCCGCCCGGCGTCTTCAGTGTATAAATAATCAGCATCAATGGGGTGTTGCGCATATATCATACGAAACCCGGCAAGGGCATCTGGTTATGGGGATTGTATCCGGTACAGGCATGGATAAGCAAAATCCCAAAAGGTGCGTACGCCAGTCCTATGTTCCGCATTTATGGCCGTGGCTGGAAATGATGTCGCAGTACGACACGTATGATTTCACCATTAATTTTTATCAGTCTGCAATAAATCGGGAATCCACCACGCTGGTCAACCCACTTTTCTTTTGTCCCTGCGACAGAAAGGGAGGAATGTGGCAAGGAGCCGATGTTTGGGATACCCGCTCGCGGGGAAATTATGTGCTCAATTGGGGATATGGAGATCATTGGAACAACGCATTCGATAGCTCTTATACGTACCAAAAATCCGCTTTTGGAACCAACGTAGAAAGGCAGATGGCGGATATTACTGACGGGCGAAGCAATACCATTATACTATCCGAAATAATCATGGCAAAGCGGGATTTCTTTTTTGATTTCCGCGGCGATGTTTATAATAACGACTGGGACTGCGTTCAGTTTATGACAAAACAAACCCCCAATTCCCCGGAATACGATTATACGGTTTGTAAACAGGTAACCAACGAACAACTCAGAGCGCAGTATTTTTGCATTCCCCATTCCCCAACCAACAGTTATAATTATGCCAAAGACGGTTCATACGTTGCGGCTCGCAGTTGCCATGTCGGAGGCGTGGTGTCAACCCGGGCGGACGGCTCAGTTCACTGGGTTCGCGACGAGGTAAACTTAAAAGTCTGGAGAGCAATGGGAAGCATCGCCGGAGGAGAAATGTTTGGCGATGAAGACAAAACGGGACAGTAATCCTATAAAAAGAGGGGGAGCCGATTGTTATTTTTGGTTATTTTTGTTATTTTTTTGTCTTTTTCCTGTTTTTGGCACAAAAAAGCAAAAATTTCGTGTATAATGTAGTTTAGGCGTTTTTGCGAAAAATGATGAATACGCGCTATTAGCGTAACAATCGTTATCATAATTCACACTAAGTGCCATTCCCGATTTTAGATTGTTGTATAAATTGCATTTATACTGTGAGCGCATGATTTTTTCCATCGATGCCGTTTTAAGTTCGTCCCATGAATCGAACGAAGCCTTTGTTTTACCGATAAGGGCGAAAGGAAACGGCTGGAATAGGTGGTATAAACCGGAAAATCTCAAGTGAAAACGGTATAATTGGGCAATATAACCGGTCAAATCATACAAAAAGCTATTTTTCTTGTTTTGACCACGCATTGTTTTGTCGTCATTAAAAGGTTATTAATAAAGGTTCGTATTATGAAACGTCTTGCGTTGTTTTTGTTTTTATGCGTCGGCTTGAGTTTTTCCACGCCCGCTTATTCCGATTCTCAAGATTCAAACAAAGATATATCCCTTTATACCATCTTGAACGATTGGCTTTATTCAGCCAATTCATATAGAACTTCAACAGGGAACACGACAACCGCCGGCAGCAGTATCACCGGGCTGGGAAATTGTTATGTTTTGCAAATCAACGCTAAACAAGCCTCCGACAGAATAGATCTTATTTCCGGGGCAACGGCTAACGATATTAAGCAATCTACCGGTTATTCCTTGTTTTTCAGAGGGGCTAATTGCACATACAATTATCCTTCAATAGGTATTTACAATACAACCGAAAAGTCGTTCGTTCCCAAGATCGCCAATACGGTTCCCCAAAATGTAGGCGATTCCGCTATTTATGGGGTTGTTTACAACAAAGCCCTAAATCAGGCGAAAGTTTATATTGGGCTGTGCGACACGGACGGAAACGTAACATCACAAAAATACATGGGGTTAATTAACGGAGATAATTACAATATTACCAGCGACAATACGTATGTTGGGGCGGGATATAACGGCAATAATACAAGCGGTATTACCACCTTTAAGGTGGGCAATGCGCTCAAATGCGTTACGGTTGGTTCTTCTTCTCTGATCGAATCACTCCAGTATTCGGATACCTTTAATCGCCAAGATCGAATTGACAATAAAGGATACGACGTTAATGGTCCGTACACGCGCGGCAAGGCTTATTATGATGTTGAAAACTGCTACGGTAACGATCAGGTGAAATGGGTTGGCTCAGATGTATTTAGCGTCGAAACGTCATATAACGTTTGAAGTTCCGGTTACAACGGCGCTCATTCCGGAGCGGGTTCTCAAGACGGATTTACGCAAACAGGAGCTAATGTTGGGAATTTTCTGGAATACAATAATCTGTCAGATCAGTTTATCGTTCAGGTAGACGCGATTCAATCTACCGACCGCATTTGTTTAAACGTGGGAACGTCGTTGAGCGAAACCACTGAAGGGACGACGGGATTTTCCGTTTTCTTCCGAAAGGATGGGGCTTCGTTTGGTTTGTATTACAACGGGACCGAATACAATCTTAACGATAGTACGAAAGCGTGGGGTACAATTAAATCTATCGCTTCCGGTGCGGGGTTAATTACTAATAACGAATGGAATAATTATGCCCTCCGCGTTGATGCGGTAAACATGGAGGTGGAATTATTTTCAGGTGAGTGGTCGCTGGGTACGGTGGATTTAACCTCTGTCGGCATGACGACGCTCGATGCCAAATATATTGGCTATACCGTCTACGGTAATAGCGGCAGGTCTTGGTCTGATAATTTCCAGGCAGGAACAATTGCCATGACCGGCGTGTCGTTAGGTAAATCTTCTATAATGCAGTCTGAAACAACGGTTGCAGAAGACTTCCGAAACGGAACAACGCCCCATTCGCAGTGGTATAACAATGGAATAGCGCAAACTTCCTTCACGATAAAGACTGATGCAGACAATGTGTACAGTGAAGGTTCTCGAGCAGGCAGCGCTACCGGAACCGCTCTGGCGGAAAACGGTCATTTTTATTCGACGGCTACCAACGCCTATACAGACCCAGGCAATAAAATCACGGTTCAAATGGATGCGGTTTTATCTTCAGGAGGAATTTCGATTTTCTTTGCCGACGATCCGCTGGTTACCGCCGCCGATGCAGACGCCATGTTTATTTTTCGACCGGATGCTTCCACTTCCAATCACTTTGGTTTGGTTTATAACGGAACAGAAATTGATATTTCCAATCTTATGACTACCGATGAAACCTTGCTCGCCGGCAACTGGTATAATTTCGCCGTGTTATACGATGGAGAAACGAATCTCGCCAGTTTATACCTGGACGAAGAAATACTGGGTAATATTGATATATCTCCCTATCTGCCGGATGGTATCAATTTTACTTACGCCGGATTTAGTGTCGCAGGAGCCAATTCCTATATCGATAATTTCCAAATATCGTATTCCGTTCCTGAACCGTCTTCACTCGCCTTGCTGTTGTTGGGAGCAGGCGTTACGGCGTTTTTGTTTCGCAGAAAAAAAGCGTAACGGTTCCAAAAGTAGTTTAAAAAGGGGTGTTAAATAATGATTCGACAATTGCGGCATTTTGTTTATTTGCTGGCTTTGATTTTTGTTTCGTCAAATTTTGCTTGGGCGGGTTATGAATCGTTTGATAAACTTCCGGCAGATTCGCAAAGTGAATTGGTCAAATCATGGCTTTTTCAGGTTAACGGAGCGGTCAGTATAGAAGCTATCGCCGACGAACTGAAATGGAGTCGGGAGGCGGCTGAACGTATTGGTAAAATGCAAAACGCTCCCGATTTTACGGTTCAGCTTGGTCGGTTAAACGAACTGGAAAACCGTTTAAAGTCTCTGAAAGCCGAGGCAAGTGATCCCGCTTTTGCGGAAAATTGCAAGAGTTTATATTTGGATCTCCGAAAAATCAAGCGGGACATTTTGTTTTCCAATCCGCTGATTGATTTTGATTCGCTATTGTTAATAGACAACCCGTATCCTCACAACAAGCCGGGAGATGCCTTCGATGAATGGGCACATGAAGCGCGGCATAGAAACGGAATCATGGCGACTGACGGCGGTCGAATGTTAATTGCGGGGTTAAATCCGGGCGAAATAAAATCTGATGTTCTAGCCTCGCACCCCGGCGCGTTTTGGCGTCCCGATCTGTCTTTTGACGGAAAAGAGATTCTGTTTTGTTTTAAGCCCCAGGGGGAAAAAGTTTTTCATCTGTACAAAGTAAACGTCGATGGCAGTAATTTTCGACAGCTGACCTTCGGCGACTACGACGATTTAGACCCGATTTACGCACCAGATGATCATATCATCTTTTGTTCAACTCGTCAGCATACGTACGTTCGATGCATGCCGTACACGCACTCTTTCGCTGTATCGCGATGCAATTCAGACGGAACAAATATTTACGTAATTTCCGCCAATGGAGAGCCGGAATACTCGCCCTGTTTTCTGCCGGATGGACGCGTAATTTACACGCGATGGGAATACACAGAAAAGGCGTTATGGAGAATGCAGTCCCTCTGGACGATGAATCCAGATGGAACCAATTCTCAAACGTTTTGGGGTAATCAGTCCGTTTGGCCGGATTTGCTTACCGATTCCCGTCCGATTCCCGGTTCCAACAAGGTTGCCTTTGTCGCCGCCGGTCATCACGCCGTGTTTGACGGTACTGTTGGATATATCGATTCTACCAAGGGACTGAACTATCCCGATGGGTTGGAATGGATTACCCGCGAAACGGCTTGGCCGGAACTGGGTGGAGGCTGGTACGTTAAACCCGGACGCGGTCCGCAAGACCCGCCGCCCAGTTACGACTATCATACTTCCGGGAAATACTATGCGTATAAATCACCGTACCCGCTTTCGGAAGAATACATGCTTGTCTCTATTCGGGAAGGCGGCGTTGTCTACAGCGGTTCAGACCATGACTGGTTTTTCCGCCTGTATTTAATGGACGTATACGGCAACAAGGAATTGATACAAACATTTCCTCATTCCAACGCTTGGTACGCGATGCCGTTAAAATCCCGCCCCCGCCCTGCCGTCAAGCCGGATTGTGTAAAATGGCCGCAAATCGGTATCGGTGAACAGCCGGCTCCGGGATACGTCTACAGCAACAACGTTTTCGATAACGCGCCGTCGATATTAAAAGAAAAAGGCAAAGCTATCCGTGTTGTACAGATGGATCCGAAGAATTATTCAACATGGTATAAAAGTGTATCGGAAGACGGTCCCGCCGTTTCCATGACGCAGGCAGACGGCGTAAAGCGCATTTTAGGATCAGTTCCGATTGAAGCGGACGGGAGTGTGTATTTTGAACTGCCGTCCGGAAAAGCGGTTTATTTCGAGATGCTGGATGAAAACGGTATGGCGATACACGTTATGCGTTCCTTTACATACGTTCTGCCGGGTGAAGTGCGGGGTTGTTTCGGCTGTCATGAATCCAACTTGAATACCCGGGGCAATACGCCTTCGCGGGGTATGTCGATAGCGATGAAAAAAGGACCTCAAAAACTTACTCCGCCAACGTGGGGTGCGGAGGAATCTATTTCCTTTGCGCGATTTGTGCAAAAACCGGTTTTGGATAAATACTGTGCAAAATGCCATCAGAATCCCGAATCAGAAGCGTTTAAACGCCTTAATATGACCTCGCGCCCGTCTTCACGTGCGTTCAGAACCAGAGTAAACGATCGTCCAGATGATACGTCGCCTTTTACCGAGCCGTATCAAACCCTGGTCGGCGCTCCTTTCCATTGGGGAAATCGTCCTATGCGGAAAAACGACAAGGGTGTTTTTGACAACCTCGCCGGCGTTCTGATTGTAGAAGGCTTTGGCTGGTCAGACCCCGCCAGCTATAAAACTCTGCAACCGTATTCCTGTTTTAGTCCAACCAGCAAACTGGTTGAAAATGCGTGTTCAGGAAATCACCATGATGTTAAAGTTACCGGTGAAGACAGACAACGGCTTATTGCGTGGGTAGACGCCAACGGTCCCTATTTGGGCGATGAAGAAATTCGTCAAATGTACGACCCGGACTGCAAAGTATTACAGGATTCCATGCCTCCTGTTCGTCCGCGAGTTGCTACCGCGCCGCATATAAACCGGTTTGATATTCGTCAGGACGGCAATTCGGAATTGGTTTGCGGTACTCCGCGCTATTTTATTCCCGGCAACATGCAAAGTAAGATGCCAGAGGAAAACCGTCTTAACGTGGAAATCCTATCCGCTCAGTACGGACTTCAGGGCGTTTTTATCGACGTTACACAGAAAGTTAAATCGTTGTATAAGGACAAACCTCTGCTTTATTCCGGGAGGTACAGCGATCTTTTCGGCGATCCAATTAAAAATACTGTCAAGCAATTAAATGTTACCGTTAAGTATAGATCAGACGGCTCAACAAAAACCTTTACCTTTACCCAAGATGCGGATATTATTATCCCGGCAAAATAACGGAAGCAGAAATCATTATTCCCCAACCGGGGCATTTATACTATGACTGATTGAATTTTCCTCTTGACGCCGTTTTATTTCAACTTAATCGTAAAGCGGGCGTTATGTCCTTTGTACAGGGAAAAATTAAATTTTCTGCTCAACGTTATTTTTGGGGGTTCTCCCTTTAAATTAAATCTATGGTATAATGGATTAACAAGATAAAGTAATTTTGGGTGCAAGTTCAATTCGCGGCAAATTGGCAAGATTATCACCATAACCCCGGGCTTCAGTCCGAGGCTAAAGGAACGCCTTTTTTCCCACTCTTTCCGTCCGCCGAGTGTTGCAAAGCAAAGTTTGACGGACAGAGTTGGTTTTAGGCTAGTTCTCTGCCCGCTACTTAAAATGGCGGGTTATGGAGGATTATACTATCACTACGTGATTTTTTCGTCTTGACGTCGTTTTGATTTCGCCTAACCAGAATCAAACAACCTTTTGTTTGATCGATGGGGGACGAAATGAAACGGTTGCGGTTTGTTATGCAAACCGGAAAAAGTCAAGAGGAACCAGTATACAGGGTTGTTTTCTTCGTAAAACGCCTTAAATCCACGCCGTAAATTAAAATTACGCCCGTAATTTTCACATTCCCCTTAAATTAGGAGTTTTTCATGCTTAGAGGAAATGCTATTGTCGGTCAATCGGGTGGTCCCACTTCGGTAATTAATTCTTCCCTATGTGGAGTAATTCAGGAATGCCTTAAACAAGACGCAATTGAACACGTCTATGGAATGCGATATGGAATCGAAGGATTCATGGAAAATCAGGTACTAGACCTTGGTTTGGAAGCACCAGAAACGATAGAAGGATTGAAGCGGACGCCGTCAAGTGCGTTAGGCTCTTGCCGTCATAAACTTCAGGCGGACGATTTCGCTCCCGCGCTGGAAATGTTCAAAAAGTACAACATTCGGTATTATTTTCTGGCAGGCGGAAACGATACGATGGATACCATCTGTCGAATGGAGCAGTATTGCAAACAGCAAGGCTGGGAACTGCGCGGAGTAGGAGTTCCGAAGACGGTTGATAACGACTTGTTTGCTACCGATCATACGCCTGGATTCGGTTCTGCCGGTCGATTCGTTGCCATGTCCGTTAAACAGGCAGGTATGCTCGCCCGCGATATGAAACGGGTAGATCAATACGTTATCTTCCAAACCGTAGGACGTTCAGCCGGTTGGCTGCCTGCTGCGGCGGCGGTCGCTAAAGATTCCTGCGACGATGCTCCGCACATTATTTTAGTACCGGAACGTCCATTTGAAAAGGATAAATTCCTTGGCTGCGTTAAAAAAGCCTACGACCAGTTCGGCTGGGTCAGTATTGTCTGCGGCGAAGGCGTTTGCTATGCAGACGGAACGCCTGTTAGTGCCTCTGCGACGGCAGATAAATTTGCCAACGTCGAATTTGGCGCTATGGGCGGCACGTCGGCTGCGATGATGCTGCACCGAATGATTGCCAACGAGTTCGGCTGGCGCGGTGAATTTCAGGTTACAGAATCCTTGCAAATGTCGGCGGCTGACAGAGCGGTTGAATCCGATATTGAAGAGGCATACGCATGCGGAAAACGGGCGGTAGAGCTGGCAGTAGCCGGTACGACGGGAGTTATGGTTACCATCGTTCGTGATTCCAATCACCCGTACAAGTACAGCTTGGGAACCGCACCGCTGAAAGAAGTGGCGTTGGGCGAAAAGCCGATGCCGGATAATTTTATTGACGACGAAAATCTGTTTGTTACCCAACAGTGCCTGGAATATCTCCGTCCTTTGATTGGCGAGTTGCCCAAGTACGTTCGATTTCAAGGGAAAAACGTAGAATAGGAATTATTCTACAGGCAAGCAGATACTTAATTTTAGGGGGTAGTTATTTATACTATACCCCCTTGATTTTCCTGACGATACCGTTTTGATTTCTCCGCCGGAAGAATAAAAACTCTGGAGGACGAAATCAAAACGACATCAAGAAGAAAAAATTACTTAGTCTTGTTATAATCCCTTGATAATCACGTAAGCGGGAGTTATTGGTATGCTGGTAGAAATAAAAAATCTGGTTCGGTATTTTGGTTCTGCCAAAGCGGTGAATAATATTTCTTTTGGATTTAACGAAGGGCAGATATTCGGTTTTGTGGGTCCCAATGGAGCGGGAAAGACAACCACGATGCGAATTTTAGCAACCTTGGATCAGCCGCAGTACGGAGATTGCTTTGTCGATGGGTGTTCTGTTATTCAGTATCCAGAGAAAGTACGGAATTTAGTTGGTTTTATGCCGGATTCGCTTCCCCTGCATCGGGATATAACTGTTTACGAATATATAGATTTCTATGCAAGAGCTTATCGTCAGAAAAATCCGACTCGTGATATAATCGTCAACGAGGTTATGGATTTTACTGACTTGAACGGAATCGCGGATAAAACACTCAACGCGCTTTCCAAGGGAATGAAACAACGAGTTAGCTTGGCAAGAACGCTGGTTCATCAGCCCAAGGTTTTGATTCTCGACGAACCGGCTAACGGTTTGGATCCGCGTGCGCGAGTTCAAATTCGTGAATTGCTGCGTATTTTAGCCGATAACGGCAAGGCGATTTTGATCAGTTCTCATATTCTTACCGAACTGGCTGAAATTTGCGATGGCGTTGCGTTTATCGAAAAAGGGCAATTGCTGGATGCCGGTACTATTACCGAGATAAGTGATCGTCAAACCAGTATCAAAGCGGAGGCGGAAATTCGTTTGTTAAGATCGGACGACCAGGCAGTTCAATCGCAGCGATTAAATCTGCGGTTGATGGAATTACCGATGGTAGAACGGTCTGCGGTTGCCGGCGATCATTGGGATGTCACTTTGATCGGAGGAGAGCCATCGGCGGTCGCGCTGCTAAAGCAACTTATTTCCGATGGATTTCCTATCGTTGATTTCAGATTGAAAAACAATCAGCTGGAAGATTTATTTATGACAATTACCAACGGAGAGGTACAATGAACAGCCTGTTTTCCCGTGTTGCGAGTTTCGCCTGGAATTTGAACGACTGCGTCAATCCGATTACCGTTAAAGAATTACGGCAGGCGGTCAGAAGCCGGTATATAATCATTTTACTGCAATTATATCTGCTGGCAGAGGTTTTAATTGTCGGCTGGCAATTTATGTTTACCGATTCGGAATTGATTTCAAACGGAACAGGATTATTTTCCGCTTTAATGGTACTTTTATGTGCAACCTGTGTTGTATGTGTACCGGTATATACGTCCATTCGACTGGTGGGTGAAATGCGAGATGTAGATTTATTGTTTTCTACGTCCATGACGCCTTTTCAAACCATCTGGGGCAAGTTTGTCAGCGGAGCGGTTATATCGCTGCTGCTGTTTTCGGCGGCGGCGCCGTTTTTGGCCCTAACCTATTTAATGCGCGGGCTGGATATATCCACGATTTTTATTTTTATGTATCTGGCTTTCTTTTCGATTCAAGTGTTAAATTGTTTTGCACTGTTATTTGGTACAATGAATATAAGTCCAGTACTGCGTATTATTATCGGGTGTATTATCGGACTTGGTATATTAGGCTGGCTGGCAGACAACGGTTTGTTTGGAAGCGGCTCTTTCATGGGGTCATTCGATAGTTTTTATGATTTTATGATTTTTCAGATGCTAACAATGCAGTTTTTTCTCTTTTTGGGAGGAACGATGATACTGTTGGCCGCGAACGCCATTTCGCCCATCACGTCTAGCCGGATGACCCGACTGCGAATTTTCCTTTCAGTGAATATATTTCTATCTTTAATTGTTGGCGGAATATATTCCTATTTGGAATCATCGAAGGAACCATTAATATTTTTTGAAATTTTTTCCTTGTTTTTACTTGCGATTTTTTTTGCGATTGCTCTATGCGAACGCACCGTTCGTTCTAAACGACAAGTATTGCAAATTCCCAAAAATCCTCTTCTGCGAATTATCGAGTATCCCTTTTTTACCGGAGCAGGATCGGGAATTGTTTGGTGTATATTGATGACAATAATTATATTTGTGGTCGATATTATTCAGTGCCAGGACGAGGGATTTATATGCGAGTATCATTTATTGAATTGGCTTGAGCCGCCGATTCTGTTTTTTTTCTTTTACCCGATACTTGGATTTGCCTGTCGAAATGGGTGCGATGTCTGGCGGAAAAAGCATTCTTTGCAGACAATTGAGGGAAATCCGCCGATTTTAGTTTATCCCAAACCGATTCCGGGGGCGGCGTCTGTTGGATTTGCCATGCTATGGTTTACTATCGGAGCGTTATTACCGGGAATTGCATGCTATTCATTTTACGGAATAAATTTTTACGATTTACCCACGAACTCGTCCTGCTATATATTGAATCCGTTTTGCTATTCAAGTTCGTCCATGAGTAAGTATCTTCCGCTTGTAAATATATTGGGATTAATCACCTTGATTTATTTGATTATTTTTTGCGCGAAAGATTTTCATGATTATTATACTGGTTCCATTTGACTTTTTCCGGTTTGCATAACAAACCTCAGTCGTTTCATTT
>CAYZMZ010000008.1:4708-21673 GCA_964479655.1 uncultured Planctomycetaceae bacterium | reverse complement strand
AACATCTATCAGGACGGTTCAATCCATAAAAATTCAGACAAAATATATGTACGAATTTGCACTCAAAGCTGAACATAATAAAATTGATTACTTGTTCATGGCAAGTTGCTTCATGCCGTTTAAGGCCGCGCAAACGTCGTCGCAGGATACTTCTTTCCAGCCGCCGAGTTTATGATTGAGAATCGCGATTTTTAGCAGATCAAAAGCGTTGGTTAAATCTGCGGGTAAATCGGGAATATCCTCAAACGGACGACTGATTTCTACCTCCGGCTTGGGCGGGGCAAACGCGGATTCTCCCGGCTGCAACGGATCGGGCTGAAAGGGAACGCTCGATTCGTCCCCGAAATCCGGCTTTTCGTCTAGCGGTCCGGCGGCTCCAAAATCAGTATCAAAATCTTTTACCCGCGCTTCGGTTGATTCGACCACCGAATCGTCTTTTGCACCTTTATTCTTGCCGGAATCCGAGGGTTCGTCGTTTAAGGGATTGACGTCTTCATCGACATCGGATGAAAAGACTTCGTTTTCTTTCGGCTTTTTATCTGCCGGAGCCCCTTGACTTTCCCAACGCTGAACACGCATTTGGGAAATAGACCAGCCGTTCAAAGCCGCGCCTTCCAGCCATAACGCGGCATCGTCCCAATCCAGAGCCGCTTGAAAATGACTCCAAAATAACTGGGAATACTGATCGCGTGTATCGTTGAAACGTTCGTACACCCGGCGCAAACGTCCTACGTGCTGCGGAGTAACCGCTCCGACTTTCCGGCTCCAGGTTTCATCGGAATACGCCGTAGCCGCCGCGTTTTTTTGGATCAATTCCGTTCGCCATTCAAAAATCAGCTTGCCTTTTTCCCAGTTCGTTTGAGAAATCAGTTTCTCCCATTTTTGCTGCCATTGAATCGTCGTTTGTTCAATTATATCTCCCACGAAAGTATTTTCGGAGGATAATTCTGATACCGCAGAGGTAGTTATTGCGTTTGTTTCCATGCTCATATTAGTTATAGTTTCTTTTTGTTCTATTGTTCATAACAACACGTAGATCCCGTTTGATTTGAGCGTCTTTTAACGCCTGACGTTTATCGTGCTTTTGACGCCCTTGGCATAGTCCGAGTTTGACTTTCGCGAAGCCGCGGGTAAAATAAATTTGTAACGGTATGATCGTCGTTCCGGGAGAACGAGTCGCCGCTTCCATTTTTTTCAATTCCTTTTTATGAGCGAGCAATTTTCGTTGCCGTCGAGGAATATGATTAAACTGATGCGCCTTATCGTACTCGGGAATATCGCAGTTTATCAGCCATAATTCGCCGTCCTTGATTTTAGCGTAAGATTCGGTAATATTGCAATGACCGCAGCGGAGACTTTTGACTTCGCTGCCCCATAGAACGATGCCGCACTCGATCTGCGCGGTAATATCGTAGTCATGCCTCGCCTTTCGATTTTCAGTAACGTTTTTGAAAGTCGGGTCTGCGGGATTTACGTTATTTTTGTCTTTCTTGTTAGCCATGACAATCCGATTGTACTAAAATGAAATCAATTTATATTGATTATACTATATCCACGTGATTTTCCCCCCTTGACGTCGTTTTGATTTCGCCCCCCCCTGATTGGAATCAAACCCTTTGATTTCTCGATTGGGTGAAACGAAACGGTTGCGTTTTGTTATGCAAACCGGGAAATTTCAAGTGGAATCTGCATATTATATGCCGGAATATTATATTATTTGCCGGTAACCGTTTAATGTCCGCAGCAGCAACCGCCGGAATGACAGCAGCCGCCATGATTATGATGCTCGCATTGCTCCGATTTCCCGCAACAGGAATGAGATTCCGTATGGCATTTAGCCGGAACACTCAACTGCCGGGTTAATTTCTTCGAGCCGCATTCGGGGCATTCCGGTTTACTGCCCGAACGAACCAAAATTTCTACATCTGCATTGCAGGATTGACAACGATAATTATATATAGGCATGGTTATAATTGCAAGGGGTCATTTGCCATCAAACGTTCATGTTTGGTAGCTTCATACATACTTTTGATTAACTGAATATGGGCTTCCTGCTGCTGAATATTTCTACGGGCAAACATCCGCATTTGCGTTGCAATCAGAACGTCCAGGGATACCTCCGTAACCTGTCCGAAGGCGCGGGCAAAATTCACAAAACTGGGAACGTTGCGGGTTACGTATCCATATAACATGGAACAGGCACCGACCAGTTTCCCGGTAAAAATACTGGTATTGATGGCGGATTTGGCGAAATCACCCATAATACAGCCTAAAAACTGCATGTTGGTTTGAAATCGACAGTCGGGATATTCCATAACAACGGTTCCGTAGGTGTTTTTTAGATCACTATTACAGGTACCCGCTCCCAAATTGACCCATGAGCCGACGTAGGAATGCCCTAAAAATCCGTGGTGCTGCTTATTTGTGTAGGGCTCGATTGTAGATCCTTCTACCTCGCCCCCGATTTTGGTGGTTCGTCCCAAAGCGACTTTGTCTTTTATAGCCGCGTGTTCGATTATTCTTGCCCGGGGACCGACGTAAACCGGTCCGCATAAATAACAGTACGGTCCGATAGATGCCTGGGAATCTACGATTACCGGGCCGTTGGCGGAATTGATTGCCATGTAATCGCCCAGGGAAACGTTGTCTGCAACAAATAACCCGTCTTTAACTTCTCTATACGCCCCGGATTGCAAACGATAAGACTGATTTTCGTCAAAATATTTTAGGTGATAAAATACTAAATCATGCGGACGATTGAAAATCGGAAGAGTTATCGGATTGACGGGCAAGTTTAACTCGTTAATTTGGCTTTGGAGTTCGCTTCTATTGTTCCACGGTAATTTCCAAGCCTGTTGCGCGGTAACGATAGCCGCCGCAATGCGCGGGGAAGGGGAACTGGAAACGGAATTTTCGGGGTCTTGAAGTGCGATGTCCAATGGCGAAGACGAACTGCTGTAAATAACGCTTGAGCGTGATGTTTTGATTATCGATTCCAACGCCTGAATTGAACTGATTGCGGGAACGACAAGCGAATTGAGCAGTAAAACCGGCTCTTGTGAATCATCTATGGCGGGAAAATCAAAAGAAAGCGGTTTGGATACATCGGAGCATACGTCTAAAAGCGTGGTTTGCTTGACATAATCTCGTGTTTGAGCGAACAGTTCGTGGGTTGTCTGCGAGAGCAACTGGAATAAATTATAGCCCGCGCACGACATGGTAAAACCCGCTCGACCGATAGAGGCCGGGTACATTAATTCTATGCCGTCGTCTTCAAAAAGGAATATTTTCATTTTATCTTGATCCAGCCTTTTTTCGGGCTTCTTTTTTACTTTTCTTTTCGGCGTACGCCTTGGCCGAGGCTCCGCGATTGGAATCTACCGCGTTTGAAATAATATTGTTGCTGATGTTTTTCCAGTGTTCCGCCTGTCCGTTATCATGCAGATTATTTCGGTAAATGATAGAAATCTGATCGGGGGCATACCCATCTGTCGGGTCCATTTTATAGGCGATCTTAAATTCTTCCAGAGCCTTGTTGTAATTCCCTTTGCTGTTGTAGCTATAGGCTCTATCCAAATGCTCTCGTTTGGTTAATCCTCCCATCTTGCCAGAGGAACCCCCTCCTTCTCCCATAAAGCAGCAAGCGACAGCAATAATCAGCAGGACGACGGCACCAATACCGCCGAAAAGCATAACGTTCGGGTCTAGCCCTTTGGACGATTTTCCCCGCTTTTTCCCCGCTTTGGCATTGGAATTACCACGTGAAGCGGTTTTGGTCGAGCTTGTTTTGGTTTTACTCGATGAACTGGGGGATTTTCGGCTTTGGGGTTTCTTTTCCAGGTTAAAATCAAAACTCATAATAAAAAATAAGGAATGGAAATATTTCAAATATAAATACAAATAACGCATTTTCCTCCGTATTATAGCAGGTTTGTGATTTTTTAACAGAGACAGGACGGAAAAACTTACGAGTTTTTTCATTTTTCTGAAGAAATTGGGGATTGGGGATTGGAGATTGGAGATTGGAGATTGGAGATTGGAGATTGGGGATTGGGGATTGGGGCAGGGGATTGGGTTTTCTATCCCCTATTCCCTATTCCTCGGAAATTTCCAGGTGAAAGCCGTATAAAATATAGGGTAATTTTCTGTTTACCGTCTTGACAACCTCCCCTTGTTTGGGGTATAATGAGCTGAATTAGCTGTCAGGTAATTTGTTAATATCAACCCCAGGTTTATCGCATTTTTATCTGTACTTGAATTACATCGTATTGTGTTACCCCCCAAACATAACCATAATAATAAGGAGAAGAAATGGCAACAGGATTTGGAATTATCGGTTGCGGAATGATCGCGAATTTTCACGCCAAGGCGATTGCCTCATTAAAAAACGCCAAGCTGGTTGCGTGTTACGACACGTTTCCGTCAGCCGCAGACCGGTTAGCCGCCTCAACCGGGTGCAAAGCGTATCATGATTTGGACGAAATGCTGGCAGACCCGGCAGTAGAAGTTGTAACAATCGGAACGCCGTCGGGAGCGCATTTAGACCCGGCTGTAAAAGCGGCGCGGGCAGGAAAACACGTTATTGTGGAAAAACCTCTGGAAATTACTCTCAAAAAGTGCGATCAGATTATTTCAGAGTGCGAAAAAGCGGGCGTAGTTTTAGGTTCGATTTTTCCGTCCCGCTTCCATGATTCGAGCGTCCAAATGAAAAAAGCTATTGACGCCAATCGATTTGGAAAGCTAACCATGGGAGACGCTTACGTAAAATGGTTCCGTTCTCAAGGGTACTATGATTCCGGAGCCTGGCGCGGAACGTGGGAATTGGACGGCGGAGGCGCGTTGATGAATCAGGCGATTCATTCCGTCGATTTGCTCAGTTGGTTTATGGGACCGGTCGTAGAAATCCGTGCTCAATGGGGCTTGGTAGACCATCAAAATATAGAGGTTGAAGATACGGTTGTTGCGACCTTAAAATTCGCCAGCGGCGCGTTGGGCGTAATCGAGGCCTCGACGGCAACTTTTCCCGGCTCGTTAAAGCGCGTAGAAATTGCGGGCTCCGCCGGTTCGGCAACCTTGGAAGAGGAAGATTTAATTCGATGGCAGTTCGCCAAGCCGCGCGCGTCAGACGCTAAAGTAATCGAAGCGATGAACTCCAAAAAGAGTACCGGCGGCGGAGCGGCTGACCCGGCGGCTATCGGATTTCATGGGCACGCCAAGCTGTTCGCCGACGTACTGAAGGCAATTAAAAACGGAACCAAGCCTTCTATCGACGGATACGAAGGACGCAAGGCAACGGAAATTATCCTCGGCGTTTATCAAGCCGCCGAATCAGGAAAACCGGTTACCTTGCCGTTGGTTAAAGACCCGGCTTTGAAGGCTCGAAAAAACAAAACCGTTTCATTGTAAATTATTATGGAAAAAGATTTCACCCCGCTGTTTGAGTTTATCAAGAGCAATCGCGAATTGATAGATGCCAATTTGAACCAGTATCTGAATCTGGACGACCGATGTCCGTCTTTACTTCACGATGCCATGTCGTACACGCTTTTAAGTCCGGGCAAGCGGATTCGTCCTATACTGGTATTATGTTCCAGTATAGCCTGCGGGGGAGATCTTACTCGTGCGCTTCCGGGAGCCTGCGCGGTAGAAATGATTCACGCGTATTCTCTTATTCACGACGATTTACCTGCTATGGACGACGACGATTTGCGCCGCGGACGTCCAACCTGTCATAAAAAATTTGACGAAGCGACGGCAATTTTAGCGGCGGACGCCTTGCAGAGCTTGGCTTTTGGCACCCTGTCGAATTATATTTATCCGTCTGAAGTTGCTATTCAATGCGTGGCGGCCTTGGCTGACGCGGCGGGACCGTGCGGAATGGTTGCCGGTCAGGTTTTGGATGTTCGAGCGGGTACAAATCCGCTGGAAATAATTCGGAATCAAACGATGCTGGAAAAAGTGCATCGATTAAAAACCGGGGCATTGATTCGCGTTTCTCTGGTTTTAGGCGCGATGCTGGCTGATGCGTCAACCCAACAGATTGAATCCTTGAAAGATTACGGTGAATGGCTGGGATTGCTGTTTCAGGTTACCGACGATTTGCTGGATGTAACCTCCGATGCGGCTACGATGGGCAAACGAACTCACAAAGATATTGAAAAGGGGAAAGTAACCTATCCGGGATTAATGGGCGTGGAAAAATCGCAACAGTACGCCCGCGAATTGGCAGATAGGGCGAAAGCCAATTTGAACTCTTTTGGCGAAAACGCCGCGATGCTTCGTCTGCTGGCCGATTACGTTTTGGAAAGGAAAAACTAACCGTGCAACTGTCTGAACTCAAATCTCCCGCTGATTTGAAAGGATTATCCGAAAACGAGTTAAAATCTCTGGCAGAGCAAATACGTCAGGAATTATGCAAATTGATCGAATTTAGAAGCGTTCATTTTGCCTCCAATTTAGGGGTAGTCGAGCTGACCTTGGCACTGCACACCGTTTTTGATTTTACCAAAGATCGCCTGGTTTGGGACGTTGGACATCAAATTTATCCGCATAAAATGGTTACCGGTCGATTTAATCTTATGGATTCTATCCGAACCAAAGGCGGGTTGATGGGCTATCCCAATCCGGCGGAAAGTCCGTTTGATTTGTTTATGACCGGGCACGCGGGGGTAAGTATTTCTACCGCCTTGGGATTGCTGTGCGGAGACGACCTGCAATTCCCGGAAGATGAACATAAGTCTATTGCCGTTGTCGGGGACGGTGCTGCCGGGTGCGGTATTATTTACGAGGCTTTGAATCATACTTCCGAATTAAAAAAGAATCTAATTGTTGTTCTTAACGATAATAAAATGTCTATTTGTCCACGTGTTGGCGGTCTGGCGCATTATTTGGACGGGTTAAGAACGAACACGGTTTATAACGGCGTAAAAAACGAAGTCCGAAAAATCGTTTCCAAACTGCCGTTGATTGGAAAGCCGCTTCATTGGGGAATACACCGCCTTAAAGACGCGTTGAAAAAGGGACTTTTGGGCGGAATGTTGTTTGAAGAACTCGGATTTCATTATATCGGTCCGGTTGACGGGCATAATATCAAAGCCCTGCAAATAGCCTTGGTTCAGGCGAAGCGGCATAATCAGCCGGTTTTGCTGCATATAATCACCCAAAAGGGGCACGGTTTTCATCCCGCCGAGGAAGACCCCGCCCGATTTCACGCCCCGCCGAAGGTTGTTTACGATCAGCAGGGCGAAATGCACTTGCAGCGAACCAAGCAGGTATCCTATACAAAAATCGCCGCTTCAGAATTATATCAAGCGATGCTTTTCGATCCGAAAGTATGCGTTATTGCGGCTGCCATGGCGCAGGGAAATTTTCTGGAAAAAATTCGTGAAGATTTCCCCGATCGTTTTTTCGATGTCGGAATTTGCGAATCTCACGCGGTTGCCTTTGCTGCCGGACTGGCGAAATCCGGCATGCGTCCTGTAGTAGACATTTATTCAACCTTTATGCAGCGGGCGTACGACCAGTTATTTCAGGAAGTATCGCTTCAGAATCTGCCGATTGTATTGATGATGGATCGCGCCGGTCTGGTTGGCTCAGACGGTCCTACTCACCACGGATCTTTTGATATGGCCTACACGCGGCATTTTCCCAACATGACAGTTGCTGTCCCCGGAGATGCCGAAGATTTGCAGCAGGTAATTCCGTGGGCTTTACAGGCAACCGGTCCGGTTACTATCCGCTATCCGCGAGACGGCGTTTCGCGGGCCAATCGTTCCGAAATTATCCCTATTCAGGCGGGTGTCGCCGAATTTATCAAGCCGTGGAATGAAACGGCGGATAATAAAACCGGGGACGAATCAGACGTTAAAACATCAAACCAAAAGCGGGGATTGTTTATCGTTTGCGGCGCGTTGCTGGATAAAGTTTTTACGGCGGTAGAAGAGTATCAAAAGCAATGTCAAGATAAAGGAATCAACTGCAACATCGGGATTGTAAACGCGCGATGGGTGAAGCCGCTGGACGAACGAATCGCTCAATGGGTTCGTCAGTCTGATTGGACGATAACCGTTGAAGACGGCAGCCGTCAGGGCGGATTCGGTTCGGCGGTTTTGGAGATGCTTTCCGATAAAAAAGTATACGGAAGTCGGATTATGCGTCTGGGCGTTGGCGATCATTACGTTTCTCACGCAACCCGCTGCGAGCAGTTAGCCGAAGAAGGAATCGATACCGCTGGAATTATTCAAGCCATAGAAGAAATCTCGGGAATCAATATCTAGCAGCGGGGATTGGGGATTGGAGATTGGGTTTCCTATTTCCTATTCCCTATTCCCTATTCCCTATTCCCTATTCCCTATTCCCTATTCCCTGGGTGGGGATTCTTGTTTTCCCGTAAAATCCGTAAAATAGCAGATAAATCCGTAAAATAGAAGCAATCTCCATAAAAATAAAGAGAATTTCTGGAATAATAAAGATAGTAATTGGAAAAAGAAAGAAAATATCCGGAGAGTACGAAAAGGAAGGATTGAGAAAATCGATGTTAGTCGTTCCTTCACTCTGCATACGCGTAAAAATAATTTAAATTATTAAAAAATTGCCATTGACGCGACGGGAAAAAAACTCTATAGTCCGGTTTAGATATTTTTAGATATGAATTTCACTCCAAAGTTCCCGTCTTGATTGCGTTTTTATGAATCAGGCGAAATTTTCAGTGAAACCAGTATATCGTAAAATCAGAGGATATTGTAATCCCCACGATTCAAACAATAGCAATCGTACCGAGAGTATTCGTCAAGGTTGCCTCAATAGCATGGATAGCGAAAACAGGCTCCCTTACTACATGCAGTTTTATATTCGCGTTGTACATATACGTTATACGTATTTTACGGACAGAATATTTCCCCTAACCTCAACATGGGCAGAAATATGGTGTTTAAACCCCAAGGTATTCTGGTAGTTTTATTGGCAATAATCAGCCTTTTTGCCGGTTGTCGCGGCGACGGCAGTTCCAAATGGAGCTTCGCTTCGCGTGAAAAAGAAAAAGCTCAGCTGGCAACCTATAAACAGAACGAAAAAGTAACTCAAACCGATGGCAATATAACTCCGCCCGCCGATTTGGCTAAATCCTCCGCGACAACCGCCTTGGCACAGCACCGTTTAGCCGACAGCGGCTATCCCGCCGAACAGATTCCGGGCTATAATCCGCCTGCCCCTCGTCAGCAAGCGGTTGCACCGGGAGCAAACTATGCGGCTGTAGAACAAATGACCGCTCAAGCCAACGCAGCTACAGCGGCTAACGCAACTCCGGTTGCTTATAAAGATCAGCCGTTGCCCCCGCTGGATGCTAATTCGTTCCCGGAAAACGTACCGGCAATTGTATCTAATCCCTCGGTTCCGGTAGCTGCGTCCGCTCAAATCGCGGATAATTCCAATTCAATGTCAGGCAATTCCTCTGTTGACAATTCCCCGGCAGTTCCTGGATTACCTCCGCTTCCGGGAGAATACAACGTCCCGCCGACGAATACCGCTGTTTCGGCTAATTCCCCGGTATCCGTCAGCCCGACTGTTGCCAATCAAGATAGTCAGGTCAAACCCGCAGGATACATTTCAGAGAAAGAAGCGCAGTCCTTTACGCCCTCCAACGGAACCTTTTTACCGGGCAGTTTGGATGTAAATCGATACGAAACCGAATTTGTTCCGCCGACCTCTTCCGATGCTCCGGCAGCAACCCAAGTGCCTTCTGTTCCCAATTTGCCCGGATTAAATTCGGGTGCCGGCAACATGGTCTTACCGACAAACGGGATGATTCCCGAGGTCGCCTTTTCTGCGATGAGTTATCATCAAGTGGCTCAGTTGGTCAGTCAGCAAGAGGCGTTGGAAAGTCAGCAAGTGGCACTCAACGATAATAGTCAGATAATCAACAGCCAGACCGTTGAATCCCCGCGCGAATTACTGCCCCCTGAATCGAGAAGCGTTTCGGTGATTCAAACCTCTTTGGTTAAACCCGTTTCGGAAAGCAGTCAGGTTTGTCCCGTAGCGGTGAAGCCGGAAACAATCGCTGAATCTACTCCGGCGATTTTGATGAATCTGACGCCGTTAAATTAAAACGTCGTTAAACCAAATTGAATTTGCCGAAGTAAAAGACAATTTCAGTCCATCGGAAAAAAAGACGCAAATTTTTAGGGTATAATTCATCTATAGTACGCAGTAGATACACAAAATAAAATCATGTACATTATAACAGGTTGCGCAGGATTCATTGCTTCTAAACTAACCTCTAACCTTCTCAAACAGGGAAATATTGTTTGGGGCATTGATAATTTAAACGATGCCTACGATTGTCGATTAAAAAAATATCGGCTTAAACTTCTAAAGGAATTTCCGCAATTCAAATTCAAGCCCGGTGATATTTCAGACAAGGATTTTATCGATAAGCTCTTTACCCGCACTCCAGAACCGGTCAAAGCGGTTTACAATTTAGCGGCCAGAGCCGGCGTAAGAACCAGCGTTATCAATCCATGGGTCTATTATCAATCCAATACTCTGGGCAGTTTGAATTTACTCAATGCGTGTAAAGAAAACGGCGTGAAAAAATTTATTCTCGCGTCTACTTCAAGTTTGTATGGAGATTGTCCAACCGGTCAGTTTAAGGAAACGTTTAATACCGACAGACCTCTTTCGCCTTACGCGGCCTCAAAAAAAGCGGCGGAAACGATGGCCTATTCCTATCATCATTTACATGGAATAGACGTTTCAATTTTGCGGTATTTTACGGTTTACGGACCGGCGGGACGTCCCGATATGAGTATCTTTCGGTTTATCCGTCACATCGATCAGGGAGAGCCGATTGTTCTGTTCGGAGACGGCTCTCAATCCCGTGATTTTACCTTTGTAGACGATATTGCCCGCGGAACGCAGGCGGCTGAAAAACGGGTCGGATACGATATATTTAATCTCGGCGGCGATCACGTTGAAGTACTGCGGGATTTAATTGAAATGATTGCCCAAAAACTCGGCAAGCCGGTTTTAATCAATCAATTTCCCGCTCATCGGGCCGATGTAAATCGAACCTCTGCCTGCATTGACCATGCACGCGACGTATTAAAATGGGAGCCGAAAATCTCCCTGGAAAAAGGAGTCGAAAAGACTATCGATTGGTATAATCAGAATAAAAAATTAGCGTTGAAAATTCAGTTGGGAGAATAGTTCTTTGGATTATCAGTTGTTGGATTACGGATACGGCAGAAAGCTGGAACGATTCGGGAAATTTATTCTGGATCGCCCCGCGCCGGTTGCGGCTGGCTATCGTCCGCAGAAGCCCGAACTATGGTCAAAAGCCGATTGCCGTTTTATTGAATCAACCAAAGAATCAGAAGATGAACAAAAAAGCAGTCGCAGTTCTTCCCGCCGCAACGGTTCAACCCCTTCCCGTCAAAGCGGTTGGCAGGATAATTTCCGTTTCCCCGCGACGTGGACGATTTCTGTTGAAAACCTGGTATTTGAACTAAAACGAACGCCCGTGGGGCATTTAGGTGTTTTTATCGAACAGGCAGACAATTGGAACTGGATTGCTCAACAATGCGCGGCTCCCCGTTTGACGCCCTTTCGCGTTCTGAACCTGTTTGCCTATACCGGCGGCAGTTCGATGGCGGCTGCCTGCGCTAATCCCGGTGTTGTGGTAACTCATGTCGATTCGGCGGCTAATACGGTTCAATGGGCAAGAACAAACGCTCTATTAACTCAATCGCGTTTAGAGCAAGTCAATACCTTGGAATCAAACCAGAAGAATAACAAAGCGGATAACAACAACCCGGATAACAACAACCCGGATAATAACAAAGCGGATTTATCGATTCGGTGGATTACCGAAGACGCCCGAAAATTTACGGCTCGGGAAATCAAACGGGGTAATAAATACGAAGCCATTATTTTGGACCCGCCCAGTTACGGACATGGAACCAAAGGCGAATCCTGGAAAATTAGCGAGGATTTACCGCCGTTGCTGGATTCCTGTCTCGAGTTGACCGACGGAGCACCGGAATTTATCCTTTTAACGGCTCATTCCCCGGATTTTACCATTGCAGATTTAGCGGAAATGATTCGAGCGCGTTTGGGACGTAATATTAATCGGTATAAAATACAACAGGGTTATATGCAGCCCTATTCCCCGAATATAATTCCACTTAATTGCGGAGATTATGTTCGCGTAACAAAAATAACCCAACAAAAATAGAAAAAATCCTTTGATTTTTAAAAAAATGCGTAAATTGCTCTTGTTAAAAATTAAAAGATTTGCTATTCCGTATAAGATAACTTTAGGTTTTTTAAGAGAAATATCCAAAAAAAGACCTTAACGAGCAAGAAAAATCGTTAAAATTTAACTATTTTGAAGGAAAATCGAAAAATTAATTGATTTCTTCGATAGACCGGACGAAAAGACTTATTGACCACCCTTATATAAGCGGCTGGATAATTCGAGATTAACGAATAACAGCTGATTATTATGGACAGGATAAACGGGAAACGGCATCGAGGTAAAACCTGTTGGTTGTTTTGTTTATCCGGGTGCTTGACAGTCCACGGGGAGAACCTGCGGCTCGGGACTGTGCAAGGCGTAAAGCCGCAGAATAATGTTTCCATTAGTATTAAGGCTAACAGTCATGAAAAAACAAGGATGTTTATGTCCGAGACCAACGACCGTATCGCACGGTTTGAGTCTGGTGAAAATGTTGACTATCGTCGTGGCGGCATTGACGTTTCTGTGCGTCAATACCCAGATGAGCTACGGTCAGGCAAGCTACGGAGCCTCTGCCCGCACTCAATCCGCCGACTTGCTCCAACGGGCACGTCAGGCGATCAGCGAGGGCAAACTGGCAGATGCCGAAACGCTTATTCAACAAGCAGAAGGTATGAACGTTCAGTATGAAACGCTTTATACCGGCGATACTCCCGCCCGTTTACGACGTGAACTGGAACGGGTCAAAGGCCAAACAAGCCAGTCTCAGGACCCCTTTGCTTTGCGGGCACAAAGTTCTGTTCCGGCAGCCGCTCCGGTTGCTTCCGGTCAAATGAACAATGTAGCCGCGATGGCAAAGAAGTATCTTGCTCAAGGTCGTCAAGCCCTCAATTCGGGTAATATCGCGCAGGCAGAAACTTTCTGCGGTGAAGCGATGAAACTGAAAGTAGCGTACGCTTCCGGCGAAGATACCCCAGACCGTTTGATGCGAGATATTCAAATGGCTAAACAACCTGTTATGCCTGCCGGCAACGCTGTTGCGTCGCTTCCGCCGCTTCCCCCCGCTCCGGCAGCCCAAACCGCTCCGGTAGCTCCGGCGATGGCCACGCAGCCTGTTGTCGATGTTCCGGCAGAGGTTCGTCGAACCAGTGATCGTCTGTTACTCAGTGCGCGTTTAGCCTTGGCGACGGGGGATGTTGCCAAAGCCAATGCCGCTGTTGCTCAAGCCAGAGCGTTGAACGTTCCCTACGGCGTTAAAAACGATTCTCCGGCAAAAGTAGCCAACGATATTCAATCCTATGCGGTTGCCGCTGACGCTGTTCAAAAGCAACCTACAGAAGGAAATAGAAAAGAATTTGCTCGCGTTCTGCTTTCGCAAGCCAACACGCTGTATCAGCTTCGCAGTTTTGATGCTGCTGAAAGTTTGGCAGTAAGTGCTCAAAGACAGAACGTTCAATATACCGATTATGATCGTAAACCAGAAGACGTACTCCGAAAGATTAGCGTAGCCCGACAAGCCTTGGCTGCTCGTTCCGCTGGCTCAGGAGTTCAGATGGTTGCCCATAATCAAGCCAATTCGGCTAATAATCGCGTTTCCAATGCGGGTTATCAATCCAATTTGGATATGACCAATATTCGCCAGGTATCTGCAATTCAACCGGGTCAGCCGGGAGCGTCAGACGTTACCAGCGAAGGAATGAAATTCTTCACCGAAGGCGAAAACGCGCTCAAAGCCGGAAATTCCGATGCGGCCAAGGCGGCGTTCCTGAAAGCTGCCCAGTATCGCGATCAGTTGGATTACAACGCACAGCGTCAGTTGAACGATCGTTTAACGTTGCTGAACGTTTCCAACGCTCCGGTTCCCGCTGCGGGAACTCCGGCTGCCGCTGCTGCGGAAGTTACTGCCGAACAGAACGCGTTGTACAGCAAGGTTTCTTCCGATTTAGTAGCTCAGGAAGCGAAGGCAAGAAATCTGAAAAAGACCAATCCCCAAGAGGCGGTTGCGGTTTTAACGGCTGCGCGAGAAGCTGTTGACAAAGCCGATTTGGACGATGCGCGAAAAAGCCGTTTGATTAGTCGAGTTGATGAAAAAATCAGCGAACTGAACGCCTATATCGCTCAAAACGGGACGGTTATCGCCAACGACGAACGAAATCGTCAGATTACACTTGATAACCAGCGAGCCGTTCAGGTCAACAACGAAAAAGAACAGAAAATCGCCAAGCTAATTGACGAGTTCAGCCAACTAACCCGCGAACAGCGTTTTGCCGAAGCGGAGTTAAAGGCCAAGCAAGCCTACGATTTGGACCCCAAAAACAAGGTTTGTATCATGGCTTTGGATATGTCCAAAACGCATCGACGTTTGGCTGAAGGTCAAATGATTCAAGAACAAAAACAGGAAGGCTTTTTGGAAGCCATGACAGAGGTTGAAAAGTCCGCCATCTATCCGTTCAAAAACGGCAGTCCGATTGATTTCCCTGATGCCAAAACCTGGAGCGAACTGACAAAACGTCGTGCTCAAAGCGCGGATAAAGGTCCGTATTCCGAAAAGGAACTGGAAATTCAGCGTAAGCTGGACCAGCCGGTACGATTGGATTACAAACAAACTCCGATTAGCACGGTTTTAGATGATTTAGCCAATTTGACGGGAGTCAATATTTACAAAGATCCCTCTGGATTCGCGGCGGCAGGTGTTTCCTCCGATACCCCGATTACCATTACCCTGACCGACGATATTAAACTGAAAAACGCTTTGAAACTGATTCTCAATCCTAACGACTTAACGTACGTAATTCAAGATGAAGTTTTGAAGATTACCAGCAAAGATATGGGCAAGGGACAAATTTACACCCGAACGTATCCGGTTGCCGACTTGGTAATTCCGATTCCGAACTTTGTTCCAACCGATAATTTGGGACTGGCAGGAGCCTATAAACAGGCTTTGGCGCAGGTCAACGGAACGCTTGGCGGAGGTAACGGCGGAATCGGCAGTTCGATTATGGCTCCGGCAACCGCAGTCGCCAGTCGAACGGGCGGTAAGATGAACAACGATGCCGTTTTGGCAAACAGTATGACCGATGGCTTTAACGCCGGGTCTCCAATGACCCCCGCCTCAACCGGTCCCGGAGCTTTTGGTTCTGGTTCAGGTGCCGATTTCGACAGCTTAATCGAATTGATTCAAAAAACCGTCGATCCGAATACATGGGAAGCCAACGCCGGCCCCGGCTCTATCGCGCCGTTTGAAACCAACTTGAGTTTGGTCGTCAGCCAAACCCAGGAAGTTCACGAAAAGATCGTTGAATTACTGGAACAGTTACGACGTCTGCAAGATTTGCAGGTTACCATTGAAGTTCGATTTATCAGCCTGTCTGACAGCTTTTACGAACGAGTAGGTGTTGATTTCGACGTTAATATTAAATCCAATGCCGATGGTATTGTCGAAGTAACTCGTACAACGACCACCGACCCCGATACCGGAGAGGTAACGGAAACCGATCAGTCCAATTTCAAGAACAGCGCTACGGTAGGTTTGAGTGCACCTGGTTTGTTCAGTTCTACACTGGATATTCCGGTAACGCAGAACAGCTACGGTTCCACCACCCCGCAGTTTGGCGGATATGCCGGAGCGGGCGATGGCTTGACTATGGGCATGGCGTTTTTAAGCGATATTGAGGCTTACCTGTTTGTCGAAGCCGCGCAGGCGGATTCCCGATCCAACATTATGCAGGCACCGAAAGTAACCCTGTTCAATGGTCAGCAAGCCATGGTATCCGATACGCAGCAAAGCCCGTTTGTTATCAGCGTAACGCCGGTAGTAGGGGACTTTGCAGCCGCTCAGCAGCCGGTTATCGTCGTCCTGTCTGAAGGCACCTTCCTGACCGTTCAGGCGGTTATCAGCAACGACAGACGCTTTGTTCGACTGACAGTCGTTCCGTTCTTCAGTTCGATTGGAGATGTAAACGTATTCAAATTCACCGGTTCAACGTCCACAACGGAAGACACGTCTTCTGAAGGAGATTCCGAACAACCGGCGACGAAGAAGAACAGCAGTTCAAAACAAACGACGAACTCCGGTACGTCTGTTCAGTTGCCAACCTTTGCCTATCAGACCGTAACCACAACCGTGAGCGTTCCTGACGGCGGTACGGTTCTTCTAGGCGGAATTAAACGGCTTAAGGAAGGCCGCGATGAGAAAGGTACTCCTATTCTCAATAAGATACCTTACCTGAATCGATTGTTCCAAAACGTAGGTATAGGACGTGAAACAGAAAGTTTGATGATGATGGTTACTCCCCGTATCATCATTCAGGAAGAGGAAGAAGAACGTATGGGCGTCTCTCTCTAACATTCGATAGGAATTTTTCCTTGAGATATTTTTCCTGACATCAAACTTACCGCCGCCGCCACCCCCCTGGTTGCGGCGGTTTTTTTATGGTATAAACTCAATATAACTGTTTTATGCTATACTGGTTGCACTTGATTTTTTCCGGTTTGCATAACAAAAATCAGTCGTTTCATTTCGTCCTGATCGGCAAAATAAGGATTTCGCTCAACTGATCGGGCGAAATCAAAACGATGTCAAGAGGAAAATTAGTATATACCCTTAACTTTAAATTTAATATAATGAACAGTGCAGCGATTGTAATGGCCGCCGGGAAGGGCGTGCGAATGAAGTCCGAATTACCTAAAGTTTTGGTTCCCGTTAAGGGGAAACCGATGGTAGAATACGTACT
>CAYZMZ010000008.1:0-4690 GCA_964479655.1 uncultured Planctomycetaceae bacterium | reverse complement strand
ACAAGGCGGAATTGGTCGAATCGACTTTGAATCATTTAAACGGTAATTCCAGCCGGTGGTCTGGACTGACTTTTGCCGTTCAAAAACAACAGCGTGGTACAGCCGATGCGGTAAACAGCGCGTACGAGTATTTAAAAGATTTTGACGGTCCGATTGTCGTTTTGGCGGGCGATCAGCCGATGACAAAGCGGGATACGATTCAAACCCTGCTTCGGATTTGGTTTCAGTCCGCCGGTCAATCCCAGCCGATCGCCTGTTTAATCGGAACGGTAGAACGAGATAATCCGTTTGGATTTGGACGAATACTCCGCGATAAACAGGGGAATTTTACGGGTATCGTAGAGGAAAAAGACGCCACAGAACAGCAGAAGCAAATTAAAGAAGTGAACGTAAGTTACTACGTGTTTAATGCGGCTGATTTATGGTGGGCGTTAAAACAGGTTCAGCCCAACAACGCGCAGGGAGAATACTACCTGACCGATTGTCCAGCGGCGTTGCTTAAAGCGGGTAGAACCGTAACGGCGGTTAAATGCCTTCACGCGATAGAATCCTATTCGATCAATACCGCCGAACAGCTTACAGAAATAGAATCGTTAATTCCGTAGACAGGCTGTCGATGGGAGGCGAAAACCGCGTCTTCCGTTCTTCCCGCTGCGCAGGGATTCCCGTTTGCCTGAACGCAGTAGCACTTCGTTCTGTTGCGGCGTATTTGTCGTCCTTGGACCAACGCCGCCCCTAATTTTGGGCAAAGCGCGGTCGCACTCGTAAAATCGGAAGAATGGAATGGGGAAATTTAGTTTTCGGGATTTCCGGATTCCAGCAAGTACTGGCTGATTTTTTCGTATAAATCGATAAGATTCTGCCATTGATTTGCGGGAACCACCATTTTTCCGGCATTGACCGGAGTAGGACCACCCTGTTTGAGCGAAGACGTATCAAACATTTCTGCGGCTTGAACGATTTGTCTTAATCGAAGTTGAAAGAACTGGAGTAACTCACATAACTGCGCTCTTTGAAGGGGAGATAGTTTGCCGGGCAGATGGGGCGCAAAGACCATCTGCATCTTATTGACGATATTGGGATCGCCGTTTGACCAATACATTCGAGCTTCAAGCGTTTCGGGCGGCAAATCCCGATAATCATCCTCCGGCAGCCCGCGCGGAACGCCATCGGCTTCGTCGCAAAGTTGAAGCTGACGAATCCGCTCGACAATTTGGAGTTTATCGCCGAATAACATAAAACAACTGCCGATAGTAATTGTATCGCCGGGACGTAAAATAGCTATCTGAATATTTTCGCCGTTAACCCGGGTACCGTTTGTACTTTCTAAATCCGCTATAAATATCTCTTGATCTTCTATTTGAATTCGGGCATGAAAGCGGCTAACGCGTTCGTCGTTAAGCTGAATCGTATTGTCTTCTTCGCGTCCGATAGTAATCGGAAGGGATAAGTGTTCGTAAACTTTGCCCTTGTCGGGTCCATCGAGAATCCGTATTGTTGTTATATACATTTGAATAATAATTTAATGTTTTTCTGACTCTTTTTCAGGCAGGTTGTATATCTATGCTGTAACCATGCGATCGGTATTAAAACAACGGCTGATAGGCTCAAATCGCTTGACTTTTCCCGGTTTCTACAATGATAAACAAAACGTTTCATTTCGTCCTAATCGACAAAAAAGGGGCAAGCTCAACTGCGGGGCGAATCAAAACCGCGTCGGGGAAAAAATCGGGTAACCTCGGTACAATTATCGCTTGAGCCTGAATCCGTTAAACTCGAATTACCCGAATTTACTTTTCCGGTACATTTGACTTTACGACCTCACACTCAAAAAATCGCACGCTTCATTATATACGATTTGTATCGAATTTGCAAACAAAAACCCCGGAATTTACTAAATAATCCGGAAAATTTTTTCAGAATCGTTCCTATTTACCAGAAAGTATTTTATCAATTTACTCCATTCTGCGCATTTTATCAAATTGTTCAATACCTCACAAAAACGGTAATTAATTATTTTCTAAAATTTTTTGCTTTTTCCCAAAATTGCTATTTACAATGTCCATTCTGGGGGAATATGGGTTTTCGTTGATTGAATGAATTGTAAATCTGTTTGAATTTAATTTTTCTCCGATTTATGATTTATTTGATTTATTCTTTAAATCCGTATTTTCGGATAGAACGTAATTCACCAACATTTCTTTGGCTAATTTAACGGGAAGACACGACCCCGAAGCGGGGTCTTAACCTCTTTAGAGGTTTCTCGTATGGTAGAACGTCGCGCCCATCGCTTTCTAACGCGATTTTTCCCTTCGCGCGGTTGCGCGAGGGGAAAAATCGCAATAATCAGTGGGGTGTATTCTTGTTCCCGCCACTGAAGTGGCGGGTTATGGAGGGAAAAGTCTTCTCTATAACCCCGGACTTTAGTCCGGGGCTGAATATACACCCACTATATTTCTCTGCCCGCGCCGCAAGGCGGCGGGCAGGGAATCAAATGCGTACATTTCTTGCCGCAACATTCGCTACGATTTCCATATTCATTTTCGGTTTTTGAAATGTTCGATTAGAAAGACTATTGGATTAAAAATGAGTATCAGCAGTAGAATTATACTATTTTCCCCTTTTTTTGTGTCAAATTGAAATCAGGACTTGACACCCGCTCCCCAATCCCCTCTTGCCCCTTTTTCGGTTATTCAAGATTTTTCAGAGCTTGAATACTTCCGTCCGGGCGTTCTAGTAAAATGGCTTTTAGTTCACCTTGCAAATCTAATCCCGCCCAGGGAGAGGGCGAGCGGGAAGAAAAAGAATGGGCGATAAATCGCCCCAGACGTAAATCGTATATTTGCGATTCGCTCAAAACAACGGATTCCATCTCAGATAAGCCAGTCAACGGGGACAGCAAGAACGATTCCAGATTCCCCGCGTTTAACTGCTCCGGCTTAACGGCTTCTTCCAAGGAAAAATTGCCGACTTTCGTTCGTACCAAACCAGACATAATAGCTCCCGATTCGAGAGTTTTTGCCACATCTCGCCCCCAAGATCGAACGTAAGTTCCCGACGAACAAATCAGCTCCCATTTCATTTTAGGGTATTGATATTCAATCAGTTTTGCGGAATAAATAGTAATTTTTCGGGACGCCATTTCAAGCTCTTCCCCAGCCCGGGCGCGTTTGTAGGCAGGGACGCCGTTGATTTTCAACGCTGAGAAAACAGGCGGTACCTGTTCGATTAATCCCGTCCATTGATCCGCCGCTTGCTGCAGTTGCTCGGCAGTCGGAACGGGCGGATTGGGAAGTTCGATAATTTCCCCCTCGGTATCTTCGGTATTGCTGGTTGAGCCCAATAAAAAATCGGCAAGATACGTTTTCTTCCCCTGTTGAGCGTATTCAATCAAGCGGGTCGAACTGCCGACTGCAACGACCAGAACCCCTTCAGCCAGCGGGTCGAGAGTACCCGCATGCCCGATTTTGGTTTTTCGGGGCAGAATCCGCTTAACGATATTTACCGCATCGCGTGAGGTGATTCCAGAAGGTTTGTAAATATTAAAAAATCCGTTCACTGTATTTATGTACTGTATTATTGGACTGCGTTTATACTTGGTTCCACTTAAAATTTTTCGGCTTATGCTATCGTAAAACGGCTAAATCATAAAACCGCCGCTTTATGCCGCCCTAATCGATAAGACAGGGAGCAGATGTTCATGCTGCGGCGAAATCAAAACGGCGCTGAGAGGAAAATCAGGCAGATTTAGTATACGTCTAAAATGTAAATTGCTCGTCAAAGGCATCGTCAAAATCAAACAGATTATCGAACTGTTTAATATCGTCGTTTTCGTCCGCAAATAACGCTCCGCATTTTACCAGAGAACATACAATCTGACCAATATCTTCGGTAGAATGAATTCCCCAATTATTTAACGTTGCTTTCGCCATCAATCCATACTGATTGACAGCATAAACTTTTACGGCGCGGCATAACTCGCGGGGAGTAATATGATTTTCCGCTTCCAGGGGCGGTTCATCGTCTTCGTCGTGATCGGCTGCCGCGGTATTGGTTTTTCCCATCTCCAGCACGTCGTTGGCATATTTTAGGCAATCCAATACAAATTCATAAGCCGCTTTTTTGTAACGCTTATCGGATTCCAACAGTTTTGACAGTTCTTCGGACATATATAAAATTCTTTGATTCTGTAATTCTATTCTACTAGTATAAACCGGTTGCACTTGACTTTTTCCGGTTTGCATAACAAAAATCAGTCGCTCCATTTCGCCCTGATCGGCAAAATAAGGATTTAGCTCAACGGATCGGGCGAAATCAAAACGACGTCAAGAGGAAAATTCAAGTAGTCATAGTATAAACCGGTTGCGCGACATGGATTGGGTATAAATTTATGCAGCTCCAGACCGGGTTTGATGAACGTTATGAGCGTTGTTATTGCTATCGCTGTTATAATAGGCCTCCAGCTTCCAAACAGGAATCGGATCGTTTCCCGGCAGAGGAATAAAATCATCGGAAGGCGTTGGAAGCGAGGGTTGGGGATTATTTCCGCCGGAACTGTTTTGCTCTTTCCGCATTTTTCGTTCCGCTTTGTGCAATTCATGCTTTGACATCCGGGTTAACAAGGCGGGCAGAATCGACAAAGAAGTAATCATACAACAGGTTACTCCCATCGTTAAAACCAGTCCCAGGC
>CAYZMZ010000007.1:20695-21716 GCA_964479655.1 uncultured Planctomycetaceae bacterium | reverse complement strand
GGACCTCCTGCCCCAAAGCCTGCAGGGTCTGTTGGGTGTATTCGGCTTCGTTGTTTTCTTCCAGATTATCAATTTGCCGGTAGAGTTTAATGCGTCCAGTCGGGGAAAAGCGTTCTTAAATCAGCAGGGTTTTGTAGACGGCGAAGGGGCAATTCGGGTCAGAAACGCGCTTTATGCGGCGGCGTTGACCTACGTTGCTGCTACCTTGCAGGCGATTGGAACGATGGCTTATTACGCCTTGATTCTGATGTCGCGAAGCGGACGGCGAAATTAATTTGACGTTTTGTCTAAATTTTGTGTTTTAATCGTTTGACAAAATTTAAATCCGGATTATACTATGACTAGTTGATTTTTCGAAACGTCCGGCAGATTCAAATATACGTGAATCTTCCCGATTACCCGATTTATACGATGACTATTTTATTTTACTTTTACGACTTTAACCGGTCGTTCCAATTTAAGCAATGCCGAATCAAACTATTATCGATGCCCTGAAAAAATCCGTTGTAATTTTTGACGGAGCGATGGGTACAGAATTATACAATCATCATATTTTTACCAATCGTTGCTACGAAGAGCTTAATTTGGTAGATAAAGCTCTGATTAAACGGATTATGGGAGAATATATCCAGTCTGGAGCCGAAGTTCTTACAACCAATACCTACGGAGCCAATCCGTTGGCTTTGGAAAAATTCGGATTGCTGGATAAAACAGCAGCTATAAATGAAAGCGGTGTAACGCTTGCCAAAGAAGCCGCCGCCGAGCATAACGCCGATATTTGGATTGCCGGCAGTATTGGTCCGCTGCCCAGCTATACAGAAAACCCCGTTGAAGTGATTCTGGCGCAGGCTCGTCCGCTGATAAAAGCGGGCTGCGATTTTATTCTCTTTGAAACGATGCCCAATATTTCGGCTATTCAATATGCCGCCGACGCGATGCAGGTATTAGCCAAAGAAGGAACGCCTTTCCCGTACATGGTTTCTTTTGCGGTAATTAAAAATTGCGAAACGATTTCAGGTGA
>CAYZMZ010000007.1:0-20685 GCA_964479655.1 uncultured Planctomycetaceae bacterium | reverse complement strand
TCCTGTTTTGGACAAGCCGTTAGTCGTTCAGCCGAACGCGGGAGTTCCCAAGAATATTGAAAATCGATTTATCTGTATGTCTACCCCTGAATATTTTACCACGTATGCAATGCGGTACGTGAATTTAGGAGCGGCAGGAATCGGCGGCTGCTGCGGAATTGGTCCAGCTCACATAAAAGATATGGCGGCTTCAATAAAGCCGCTGGCCAAAGCGCGGAAAAATACGCCGAATTTTGTCAGTACCTCTGTAGCAGTTCCCCAGCCTCAAATGCCGCTGGAACAAAGGTCCAAATTTGCCCATAAAATCTGTAATCATCAATGGGTAACCAGCGTTGAACTGGTTCCTCCCCGCGGTTACGATTTGACCTCGACGATAGCTAAATGCCGACAGTTGTATCAAGCGGGAATAGATTGCGTTAATATTCCAGACGGTCCCCGCGCGTCCAGCCGAATTTCTTCCCTGATTACCGCCGACCGGATTCAAAAAGAGGCTAAAATCGAGGCGATTCTGCATTGCTGTTGCCGCGATAAAAATCTAATCGGTATTCAGGCTGATTTACTTGCCTGCGGAGCGTGCGATATTACCAACTTGCTGTTTATTACCGGCGATCCGCCCAAATTGGGAGAATATCCAGACGCAACCGGTGTGTTCGATACGGATTCTATCGGAGCGGTTCGGATTCAAAAACATCTCAATGAGGGTATCGATTTAGGCGGTCAGTCAATCAATCCGCCAACTCATGCTGCCATCGGAGTTGGATTGGATCCCACGGCATTGGATAAAAAGCGAGAGGTGGAACGTTTGTTCAGCAAGGCGGAAGCCGGGGCTGATTTCATTATTACGCAGCCGGTATTCGATCCCGAGGCGTTGCTCTGGTTCTTGGAGCAAATCAAGTCAACTGGTTTGCCGGTAGTCGCGGGAATTTGGCCATTAGCCAGTTTCCGAAACGCGTCTTTTTTACAAAATGAAGTACCGGGAGTAGAAATACCCCAGTATATTATGGATAGAATGGAAGCGCAGGAAACCCGCGAAGGACAGCTGGCAGAAGGCGTTACAATCGCGCGAGAAGCGGTTGAGCAAATTCGTCACGCGGTTGCTGGAATCCAGGTCAATGCGCCTTTCGGCAATATTAATACCGCGTTGCAGGTAATTCAATAACCGTTCATAGAACGTTATACAACGTTTATAAAATCGCGAAGTGATTTTTTCCTTCGCCGCCGTTTTGATTTCGCCCCGATAAACAGAACTCCCCCTTGTTTTGTCGATTAGGGCGAAAATAAATCGGCTGGTATATGAGTTCTATAAACCGGAAAAATCAAGTGGAAGAAGTTTAGTTCATTTTCCTTTGAAGTATAGTTTGTTTTCCTTTCCCCCCATTTTTTAAGGGCAACTATTATGAAACAATCCGTTTGCGTATTTAGTCTTTTTGCGTTGGTACTAAGTTTATGCCTGTTATCTCAGGGCGAAGAAAAAAATAGTGCGGTACCGACCTGCGGGATTTCCGTTGAAGGGCAATCCCCCATTTGGGGAAAGACGTTGCCCCAAAGCTGCTATGACGGCAAAGTTATTTTGCTGGTATATTGGAATGCCAAAAATCCCCGTGCGGCAGCCGGTTTTGCAACCTTAAACTCGTACCAAATGAGGGGAGCGGCAACAGGGGTATTTACCGTTGTCGGCAGTTTTACCGGTGCTGATCCAAAAGTTGCTTTACAGGTACTTCGTCAGTATAACGTTCAATTTCCGGTATATCAATCTTTGATGCATAAAACCGTAACTCCCAAAGGTGATGAACTGAACGGAGCTTTGCTTTCTCCCGAAGGGGATGTTATTTCACAAGGAAATATGCAAGAATGTACACTTGGCATTTCTCATGCTATTGAGGCTGCCATGATAACCAAAAGAATCAATTCTACTCCCATTCCTCACCCGTTGGCGAAAGTAAATCTGGGTAATTTTGCGGCTCAGGCAACGATGTTTGATCCCGGACGTCCTTGGCAGGGGGGATATAAAAAATTACAGGCGGCGTGCCAAAAACCGGAAGCGGATGGAACGCTGCAATTAATGCTTTCTACGCTGGATTCGTATCTTCAGGACGAGGTGCCGAAGTATTGTCAGTTAGCTCAAACCGAACCGGCAGCTGCCCTTTCCGCCTTAAAATTATTGAGTGTATCGGTTAAAGGTTTACCGCAGGAAGAAGAGGTAAATACCGCTTTGAAACCGTTGCAATCAGATAAAAACGTGGCTGAACTGGCAAAAATTATTTCCGCCATAGATAAGTTTAAGGCTGTTTCGGGAGGAATGAAACCGACTATTGCCCGCGTTCGTGCGAACGGATTTATTGCGCAAGTCAAAAAATTATCGGAAAAAAGCGGAATTGATGAAAAACTGAAAACGGAAGCAACGGGTATTATGGACAAGCTGGCCGTTCAATTTTCGGCAGACGCTCCTGCTCCGGCGGCTGACGCCGGAAACGAACCGGCGGCTGACCCGTCCGCAGACCCCGCCGCAGACCCCGCCGCAGACCCCGCTGCTGAACCTGCGGCTGAGCAACCCCAAAACGCCAAAAAGGTTCCGGTCAAAAAAAGTAAAAAATAATGGAATCCGCTGCCCGCTTTTTTCTTTACATCTTATTTGTAACCGGATTATTTGCGACTGAACTAAACGCCCAACAAACAATTCGCATCGTAACCTACAACGTTCGAAATTGCCGCGGTTTGGACAATTACAATCAGGTCAATACAAACCGCGTAGCCAATATTATTAGCAAAACCAATGCGGATATTGTTGGGCTTGAAGAGTTGGATTGCAAAACAGCGCGCGTTGCCAATCGCGATATTCTGACCGAATTAGCGCAGCAAACCCGCTTGGAATCGGCTTACGCTCCGGCTATCCATTTAGGAAGCGGGCAGTATGGCGTCGGAGCGTTATTTAAATTCAAGCCGATTAAAACTTATGCTGTAGCGTTGCCTGGAAAAGAAGAAAAAAGAGTACTTTTGGTTTGTCAATTTGAACAGTTTGTATTGTTTGTAACTCATTTATCGCTTACAGCAGAAAGCCGAACGGAATCCGTCCAAATTATCAATGCCGAGGCGGATAAATTTACTCTCCCCGTTATTTTAGTGGGTGATTTCAACGATTCTCCCGATTCTATAATAATTCAGCAGTTACAACGAAGCTGGAAACAGGTCAGTTCAAACGAACCGACGTTTCCTGCAAACAAGCCTACAGAAACTATAGATTACATTTTCGTCAAAACTACGCAGACGGTAACCGTTGTTCAATCGACAGTTTTAGACGAACCGACGGCCTCCGACCATCGCCCCGTTTTCGCCGAGATAAGAGTTGAATAAAAATCTGACATATTTGTCAGTATTTAGTATTTTGAGAAAACTCCGGTTTGATTTTCAGATTATTCGGTATTGCTCTTGACAACAATTGGAAATTTATCTAAATTACCAGTACAATAATTTGGATTGTTGTGTGTTATTATAATATTGTACAACTTAAAATTCCTGCGGTGAAGAATAAAGTAAATATTATTTTCCCTGCGAGAATATTTAAGAGGTATTCGCTACAAGACATTTGGAGAATATTAGATGAAAGTTCCCACCGTATATCAGGCGCTGAGCCGAAAAACTTTGTTTGCAGCCGCTATATTGGTTATTTGTTCAGTCGGTTTTGCGCAGCAAAAAACAGCAGTACCGGCAGTTACACCGGATACTACTGCAACAAAGACCCCGCAAAAATCAGCAGTACCGACAGTTACTCCGGATACTTCTGCGACAAAGACCCCGCAAAAAACAGCCGGACCGGCAGTTACTCCGGATATTGCCGCAGCAAAAACGCTGTCCGTTGTTGCAAAAGTCAACAACGAGCCTATTTCTCGCGAAAAATTGGGGCAGGAATGTTTGCTTTATTTCGGACATGATATTGCCGAGCGGATGGTGAACAAGTATCTCATTCAGTCTGAATGCGCCAAGCAGAAAATTGTAATTACCCGAGAGGACGTTCGGACCGAAATCGAACGGATGGCCAAGAATTTTAATTTGCCGGTAACCCAATGGCTGAATCTGTTGCGGGACGAACGCGGAATCAATGAACAGCAGTATTCAGAAGATATAATCTGGCCGTCGTTGGCGTTAAAGGCAATCGCCAAAAATCAGATTACCGTTTCTCAAGCGGATATTCAAAAAGCCTACGATCGAATTTGCGGACCGAATGTTCAGGCGCGAATTATCGTTCTGGGGGATAAAGCGAAGGCGGAAGAGATTCAAAAAACCGTTTTTGACGATCCGTCCCGATTTTCGGCGATGGTAAAACAGTATTCAATTGATTCGGCTACGGCGTCCAACGGCGGAGTTACTCCGGCTCCGTTGAGAATGCACTCAGGGAACGACGATTTTGACAAACTCGTTTTCGGACTTAAACCGGGCGAAGTATCTCCGGTTTATCAAATTGGAAATCAGTATATTATTCTTATTTGCGATAAAATCAACCCGGGTACAGAGGATAAAAATCCGATGGATCAGATGGCTCCCAAGTTGGAGGAAGAACTTAAAGTCCAAAAACTGGCGAAGGTATCAGAAGAGATATTCAAGAAACTTCAAGCCGCAGCCCATGTTACGATAGTACTGGGAAATCCAGAATTGGAACAGAAATATCCGACAGCCGCTATTTTGATCAATGATAAACAAATTAGCCGAAATCAGGTTGCCGAAAAATGTATCGAACGTCATGGCAAGCAGGTTCTCAACGGATTGATTCAGTATACGATTGTAGAACAGGCAGCGAAAAACGCAGGAATTACGGTTTCCGAGGCAGACATCGATAATAAAGTCGCTGAAATCGCCGCCGACGTTTTACCGCCCAAAGCCGACGGAACGCCCGATGTTGAAAAATGGTATCAAACTGTTGCAAATGAACAAAATGTTACTAAAGCTCAGTATCGAAAACAGCTTTGGCCGATGATTGCGTTAAGCAAAATGGTTCAGGACAACGTTCGAGTTGAAAGCGACGATATTCAAAAGGGGTACGAAGCCAACTTCGGTCCTCGGGTAAAAGTCAGAGCGATTATTCTTTCCGATATGCGAACCGCGCAGCGCGTTTGGGCGGAAGCACGCAAGAATCCCACCGAATCCAATTTCGGAGATTTGTGTATGCAGTATTCCATAGATCCCAATACCCGCGCCATCCGAGGGGAAGTTCCGCCGATTCAGCGGCACGGAGGAATGCCCGAACTGGAATCGGAAGCCTTCAAGCTGAAAAAGGGAGAATTATCTGATATTGTTACCGTCGGACAGAATTTTGTTATCATGCTTTGCCTAGGACAAACAGAGCCGACAAACGTCCCTCTGGCGCAGGTAAAAGACGAAATTATTAAGGACGTAACCAAGAAGAAACTGGAAGTTCTTATTTCCGAAAAAGTCGAACAGCTATGCGCTCAGGCAACAACTGAAAATCTGCTTACCGGTGACGTTCAATCTCCTAAAAATGCGCAGGCGGAACCGTCCGCCGAACGCAAGGTTGAATCCAGAGCCGGGTCGAGAAACGAGTAATCCTGTAAAACAACAGACAGTAAAATATCAGACAGTAAAACAATAGAAACAAGCCGATAAAAACATGTATATTTGGATACGAACCTGGCAATTGGGCGTTAAAAGTTTGATGTTACACCCGCTTCGGTCTTTGCTGACCGTACTAGGTATTTTTATCGGCGTTTCCAGCGTAATCTGGCTGCTGGCTATTGGAGAAGGAATCAGTCGAAAGGCGCAAGAGCAAATTGAAAATCTGGGGGCGACGAATATTATCGTCCGAACTGTTAAGCCGACGGCTGATTCCGATAAAATGCAAAGTCATATTCTTACCTACGGCATTCAACGGGCGGATTACGAGGTTCTTTCATCTACCATTCCGTCAATTGTTCAAAGCGTTCCGCTGCGTGAAATGCGGCGCCGATTTCGTGCCGGAAGCAAGGAAATGGATGGTCGATTGGTTGGCTGTACGCCGGCTTATTCTGAAATAAACAAACTTAAGCAGGCGCGCGGACATTTTCTTACCGATGCTGAGTGTAAAAGTCGAAAAAACTACTGTGTTCTGGCTTATGAAACCGCACAAAAACTGTTTCCGTACACCAATCCGATTAACAAATCAGTTAAAGTAGAGGAAACGTTCTATCAGGTCGTCGGCGTTTTAGAGCCGCGGCAGTCTACGGCGGCTATTGGCGGTTCGCTGGACGCGCAGGAATTTGATCACGATATTTATGTTCCCCTGGAAACGCTTTGGGAAAGAATGGGTGATATTACCATCTCCATGCAGGGCAGTTCTCAAGAGAGAACGGAAATTGAATTAAGCCAAATTACTCTCCAGGTACAAAACGTAAAAGAGGTGGAGCCGACCGCAAAAATCGTCGAAAATATTCTCTCTGCCCGTCGTCCAGATAAAGATTATGCGATTACCGTTCCGCTGGAATTATTGGAACAGGCTAAAACAACCCGGTTAATGTTTATTCTGTTCATGGGGATGATAGCTGCCATTTCTCTGGTTGTCGGAGGGATTGGAATTATGAATATTATGCTGGCAACGGTAACCGAGCGAACGCGGGAAATCGGTATTCGTCGGGCGTTGGGCGCGAAACGGCGAGATATTACGCGCCAGTTTTTGGTAGAAACAGTGGCTTTATCTTCTATCGGCGGAATTGTTGGAATTATTGTTGGATTTACCTGCGGTCCGGTTGTTGAAGCAGGGAAATATATTCTGTCAAAAACGATTCCCGATGTTATGGCGCAGCTGCCGCAGGAGGTAGTCAACATGTCTCCGATTATTGTACCGTGGAGTATTCCTGTTGCATTTTTTATTGCGGTAGGAATCGGGGTAATTTTCGGTTTGTATCCCGCACGCCGAGCGGCGTTGATGGATCCGATCGAGGCTTTACGGCATGAATAATTGAGCGGCTCAGAAACACGTACTACTAAACAGAATACCCTCTGGAAAAGACGTTTTGAATACCGCCTGTTCTTTGCCCTGTTGGACTGTATATTTGCAGTCCTGAACGACCGTCGAAACAATTTTTGGGGCGGATGGTAGACCCAACTTCCTATCCCGACTCGCAGGGCGTTCCCGGCTGCTGAATACCGCTACGCAGTTGGACGACCGCCCAAATTGCTCTAACTAATTTTTTTCAGATATTATTCGGGAACTGGATAGCAAAACGCTTGACCTGAATCGGGAAACAGGTATAATAGGGAAAACTTCTGACAATATAGCGACGTGTCCTATTCGGGGCTTTTCTCGTTTTTACAGACGAAAAGACTCCATGCCGGATCGCTGAAATCAATTGTTGTTAGAAGTAATTTTATATTCAATACAGTACAAAATTTAACATGTATTTATCATGACTGTCGAACCTGCTTCTACCGAAAAATTTAATACCGTTGCCATTCAGCGAGTAACATGGATAGGTTTTTTTACCAACATGTTTCTCTCCGTGGTCAAGTTTTTAGCTGGATATTTTGGCAATTCTCAGGTATTGATAGCAGACGCTGTACATAGTACCTCCGATTTGGCGACCGACATAGCGGTTTTAGTCGGAAGTAAATACTGGGGTCAGCCGGCGGATAGCAGTCATCCGCACGGACATGCGAAGCTGGAAACGCTTATAACGCTTTTAATCGGCGCGGCGTTGGGAATGGTCGGAATCGGCTTGATTCGCAACGCAATAACTACCTTGGACATGATTCTGGTTCATAAACAAGCCGCCTCGTTGCCCAACGGTATCGCGTTGATTGCTGCGATCGTTTCTATTATAACCAAAGAATGGCTGTTTAGAATTACGGCGGCAGTCGGAAAAAACACCCATTCAACGGCAACCGTTGCCAACGCATGGCATCATCGTTCTGACGCGCTCAGTTCTATTCCTGCCGCCTTGGCAGTAGGCGGCGTGCTGTTGCTGGGTAAAGAGTTTGCCTTTTTAGACCCGCTGGGAACCGTCGTCGTTGGTTTTTTGATTCTTTATACCGCGTTTGAAATCATCCATCCTACCATCGGTACGCTTTTAGACGCCTCGGGAGGCGATTTTCTCACCGAGGAAATTAAAAATCGCGCGTTATCGATTGAAGGAGTGCGCAACGTACATAAAATTCGAACTCGCCCGCTGGGAAACGCGCTTTACGGCGTCGATCTGCATATTCAGGTTGATCCCAATATGGTCGTTCGAGACGCGCATCATTTATCGCACGTTATTCAAGATGATTTAAGTCTGCATTTGCCGCAAATTGTCGAAACGACGGTTCATGTAGAACCCGAAAAATAATTTGAAATTGGCATTGCCTAAATCGAGAAAATATTATAGAATAGAATTAGTCCGTCGATTTCTTCTGTTTGGAAGGCCTGAGCAGAGACGGAAATTTATACATATTTTTATATCAAATCGGTACGAAAGGAATCGTCCGTGAGCATCCACCCAACAGCAATTGTAGACCCCGAGGCAGAAATAGCCGATGGGGTAAATATTGGTCCGTTTTGTATAATAGAATCCGGCGTGAAAATCGCAGCTGGTTGCAATATTTCAGCTCGCGTTTCGATTAAAACCGGTGTTTCCCTTGGAGAAAACTGTATCGTACACGAAAATACAGTTTTAGGCGATTTGGGACAGCACGTTTGTCCTCCCGGCCCTCCAGGCGGTATTCATATTGGAGCGAATAATACGTTCCGTGAATTTTGTACTGTACATCGTTCCATAAAAGAAGACGGTTTTACCGAAGTCGGCAACGGCAATTTCTTTATGGCTGGAACGCATATTGCCCATGATTGTATCGTGGGAGATAACAATATAACCGCCAACAACGTTTTGCTAGGCGGACACGTAACGGTAGGACATCGATGTTTTATTTCCGGAGCGGTTGCCGTTCATCAGTTTTGTTCGATCGGTTCTTACGCGATGGTCGGCGGTCAGGCCCATATTACCCGAGACGTTCCGCCGTTTGTAACGGTAGACGGATTAACCTCTCGCGTTGCGGGAATTAACCGCGTTGGACTGCGGCGCAGCGGTTTCAGTTCTGCCCAAATTTCCCGAATCAAAGATGCTTACAGCGTGATTTATCGTCAGGGCAATACTTGGAAAGAGGTTTTGGATATTCTGCAAAGTCAGTTTACCGAAGGGGAAGAAGTATTGCTTTATCAAGCCTTGGTTGATTGCAAACGGGGTATTATTCCCGCGAGAATTCAGCCGGTACTGCGTTTTCGTGCCGGGACGGACGCTCCCGACGGCATGGCAGACGACGGCGACGGAGATTCCAACGCCGCCTGAATCTGAATCCCTTTTATTCCTCCATTCCCTTGTTTATCTTATAAAGAATTTTATTTTTTACGAGATAACCAGGATTTTATACTATGACTACTTGAATTTTCCTCTTGACGTCGTTTTGATTTCGCCGCCGTAATAATAAGAACTCTGGGTTTTATGGATTAGGGCAAAATGAAACGACTGTTTTATAATATTAAAAACCGGAAAATTTCACGTGGAATCAGTATATTTCACGATATTATACTAGAATTACTTGATTTTGCCGTAAAACTGGATTACTTATCTTTTAATAAGATTGCATGCATAATTTCCTTCGTATCGTCCGAATCTCACTGGTTTACAAATGGACAGTTTTTCTGTCTATCTTGGTAGCCTTATGCGTTGGTTTTATGTGGGGAGCGAACGTAACGCCCTTGTATCCGGTAATCGAAGTTTTGGTTAAGGGTAATTCCATGCATGAATGGGTCGATTCCGAAATCAAAACGTACCAAAGCGAGGTTGCAAAAAGTCAAGCGCAGATTGAACAGCTCAACAAAGAGATTCGGTCTTGTCAGGACGCCCGGCAATTACGGTTATTAAACAATCAAATCAATATACAGCAGTACAATATCACGGCGTTAAAGAAGGGATTAAGCTGGTATGAATGGGGAAAACCTTACATCGAAAAATACTTGCCCGCCAGTCCGTTTAAGCTGTCAATTTTGATTTGTGCGGTTATATTTTTGGGGTCTTTAATAAAGGGCGTATTACTTATCGCCCATAATTTACTGGTTGCGCGAATTACGCAGCTGACAACGCTTCAATTACGCAGACGATTTTTTGAACACGCATTAAAAATGGACCAGTCGGCGTTTCATAACGGGGGAGCGGCGGATTTAATGAGTCGATTTACCAACGACGTCGGCGGCGTTATGGCGGGATTAAATATTCTGTTCGGGAAAATGGTTCGCGAGCCGTTAAAACTGTTCTTCTGTTTACTTGGAGCCGCGCTGATTTCATGGCAGTTATTATTGATGTGCTTTCTGATTCTTCCTTTTGCCGCCATAGCGATTTCGTGGCTAGCCAAGGCGTTGAAACGGACTAATCGACGTGCGATGGAAGGCATGTCTGAAATATATCGGTCTTTGGACGAAACGTTCTCCGGTATGGAAGTAATTCAAGCGTTTACTATGGAACGCTATGAACGGCATCGATTTTTTATCAATTGCAAAAACTACTATCAGAAAGCCATGAAAATCTGCATGTATGATAGTTTAACGCAGCCGATTACCGAATTGATAAGCCTAATTATTGTATCAATTGCGATTATTGTCGGGGCTTATTTAACTCTTTCCGGCAGTACGCATTTATTCGGGATACGCATTTGTTATACTCCCTTGCAGCCAACGGCGTTGTTGTTGTTTTTTGCGATGCTGGTCGCCTCGGCAGACCCGGCGCGTAAAATGGCGGATATTTTTACGTCTTTGCAAAACGCGTGCGCGGCTGCCGACCGAATTTTTGAAAAAATTGATTTGCCATTAAAAATAGTAGATGTTAGTACCCCTATTTCAGAAATAAAATTTGAACATTCCATCGAGATTAAGCATCTTAATTTTGCCTATACTCCCGGAAATCCGGTTTTAAAAGATATCAATCTAACGATAAATAAGGGGGAAACCGTCGCCTTTGTGGGATTGAACGGGTGCGGTAAAAGTACGCTGATAAAAATGCTTCCCCGTTTCCTGGATCCCGATTCCGGAACCATCTTGGTAGACGGCGTAGATATTAAGCAATTCCGCCTGAAATGCTGGCGCGAGAAGCTGGCGTTGGTTCCTCAAAATCCGCTTTTATTTGACGATACGGTCAGCAGCAATATTGTCAACGGCAAGCCGGGAGCTTCCCAAAGCGAAATTGTTGCGGCCGCGCAAGCCGCCTGCGCCGACGAGTTTATTACCACCGTTTTGCCCGAGGGTTACGATTATATTGTCGGGCCGCGAGGAGGAAAGTTGTCCGGCGGACAGAGGCAGCGAATCGCTTTGGCAAGAGCTATTATCCGCAAGCCGGAATTATTTCTTTTAGACGAGGCAACCCGAGAAATTGACTTGAAAAGCGAAGTGGAAATTCGTAAAAGTTTGATGGCGTTCTCGAAAGGAAGAACGACCATTTTAATTACTCACGATATGGCGTTGCTTTCTATTGCCGATAAAATCGTTATGATGGAAGACGGAATAATATTGGATATTGGAACGCATAGCGAATTGCTTGACCGGTGCAACGCTTATCAACTGCTCAACAAGATTCAATTTTCGCGAAGTAACGTTGCCTAGAATCTTTTAGTCTTGCGTGCTTTGGACAGGTAACAAAAACCAACCCCGGCAGAAAAAATCGCGTGATTATAGTACTATATACGGCTTCCACTTGACTTTTTCCTGCTTGAATAACAAACCCCAGCGCGGTTTCATTTCGCTTAAATTGATAAAACCGGAGAGTTCTTATTCCTTCGACGGCGAAAAATCAAAACGGCGACGATAGGAAAAATCAAGCCGTCATCGTATAAATAGCTCCAGCGCGAAAAAAACTCGAATTGAAAACAGCGCGAATCGGGAATTGATACAGCGGAATCTTTGAAGGCGGATTTAGATAATATACGTATTGCCGCAAAAGAGATAAAAGCAGGTGTTGATACGTTCAACGGTTCAATTAAAGCCCGTAATCTTTAATCTTTCTGTAAAGCGTTCGCTGACCAATATTAAGCAGTCGAGCCGCTTCCTCCCGATTCCCGCCGGTAAATTCTAACGTTTGCTTGATAAAACGTTTCTCAATTTCTTCCAGCGGCTGACCGATCAGCGGTTTTAAACAAGAGTACGAATCGCTATTTTCGGAAGAAAGGAACTGGGCATCGATAATATTTTGCAGCGGAGCGGAACTCGAATCGGAACACGAGTCGATTTCAGAATCGGTTGTCTGACCGGTGTCGATTATTGTTTGGGAGTTATCTCGCACAGAACTGGTTAGCAACGGCGTTGTTTCTTCCTTTAACAGCGGAATTTCCGGACTGGCTTGAGGAACCGGGAAGCCATCGAGCAATTCTTCTGGGGCGTCGTCGGTATCCAAAACGCCATCTATGTCAAAAACGATCATACTTTCAACCACGTTCCTCAATTGGCGGATATTTCCCGGCCAGGCGTAGGTTAGCAGACGTTTGCGAATATCAAGCGAAACGGAGGTAATATTTTTGTTGTACTGCTGAGCAAATTGACGAATGTAGAAATCAACCAAAACGGGAATATCTTCGCGTCGTTGCCTCAGCGACGGCAGACGAACGGTAACTACTTTAATTCGATGATATAAATCCGCGCGGAACGTTCCGTTGGCAATCGCACTTTCCAGGTCTCGATTGGTAGCTGAAATCAGTCTGACATTGACTTTGATAATTTTATTGGATCCAACGCGGGAAATCTCTCCGCTTTCCAGCACTCGTAAAAGTTTAATCTGGGTAGAAATCGGCATATCGCCCACTTCGTCCAGAAAAAGTGTTCCGCCGTCGGCAAACTCAAATTTGCCTACTCGATCCGACAGAGCATCGGTAAAAGCCCCTTTTACGTGTCCGAATAATTCGCTTTCCAAAACCGTATCACTTAACGCCCCGCAGTTTAGCCCGACAAACGGCATACTTTTGCGAGGAGAATTTTGGTGAATCGATTGGGCAACCAGTTCTTTTCCCGTTCCAGTTTCCCCCTGAATAAGTACGGTAGCTTCTGTCGGCGCGATTCTTTTGAGTCTGTCGATAACACGCTGCATAGATTCCGAGGACCCGATAATTCCTTCAAAGCCGTATTTTTGATCCAAGCGTTCTTTGAGCAAACGGTTTTCATTTCTCAAAGAAACGGTTTCCGCCGCGCGATCTACGGTTTCTCTCAACTGCTTTAAGTCTAACGGTTTTTGCAGATAGGTAAAAGCACCGTCCGACATCGCAGCTACTGCCGAGGGAACGCTGCCGTGCCCGGTCATCATAATAACTTTGGCGTCGGGCTGAATTTGCTTGGCTTTCCGCAATACTCCGAAACCGTCTATATCTTCCATGACCAAGTCGGTAATAATTACGTCATATTGATTTTGTGAAATCAACTGACAACCGGAGGTACCGTTGTAGGCAACCTGGCATTGATAGCCCTTCCGCTGCAAGGCTTCAGCGACCGTATCAGCCAAAGACGGCTCGTTATCGACAATCAGAACGCGAATTTTCATCTATAACAGTATAAACAATTACATATAACGAGATTTGAACAAGGCGTCTTCCGCAATAGCGTGCTCGCCCGCTTTTTGCGCCAGAAGACTTAACGCAACGTAGCTAAACGGGTCTTCAGGTTCTAATTCCGCCATTTTTTTAGCGTGCGCGAGAGATTCGTTATTTAATCCGCGTTTGTAGTACCATACACTTAAAGCCGTGTGCGGCAGAGCAAAGTCAGGATATTCCAGACAAACCTGGTTCATCTTTTCGATAGCTCCCTCCAAATCGCCGTTTTCGTAAACGGCAACCGCCTGATCGTAGAGTTCTTCTTTAGTCATAATTATCAGATTGTTTTGTTTGTAAACGTATTCAGTACTCAAATTCACTTTGACAATTATATTATACTTATTCTGTCGATTTTTGCAATGCCCACTGCAAAATTACCCGGGGACGAAGAAAAGGCGGACGTCGTTTTCTGGAATCGAAAAAAGGTTGCGTACGGTTCCGAGTTCCGTTTATTAACCAATATCGTTCTTGTATTGGCTCCGACGAAAAACCGAATATCCGCCCCCTTGTCTTTCCTTGTTGTATGGATATAATATAGAAAATAGTTTTATCCATGTGTTATGCAACAAAACAATAGAATCGATGGGTAATCGTCATATACAAAGCGTTTTAAAAGAAAACAGCCTTGAGCGAAAATGCTTGGGGCTGTTTGCGGTAAGTATGTTTTTGGTTATCGTCGCTACTTTTGTCCCCATTTGGCTTGTTACCGAACAATTAATCGCTATGCAAAATCCCCGAACAGGGCGGTTATTGGTAGACGAAGTTGTTTTAATAAAGCATTGGGAAGGGTTTGAAACCAACGAAAACTTTCAGCTGGTTCGTCGCGTGGTTCAATCCCAGTTAATGCAGCAGAAGTTTGAATATCAGGTTCTTAAACCGGGAGAACCAAACCTGCATTTGGATCAGTTCGGGCATAATGCCATCGAACAGTTTGCCAGTTCCATTCCAGAGCGATTTAAAACGTCGCCTCCCGCCGCAGAGACTGCAATAATTCCGGAAGCAGAGCCGGAAGAAATCGAAAAAGATGATTCCGAATCGGGGCAGGTCGGTACCGAGAGTCGTTCCAAATCCAAGAAAAAAAAGAAAAAAGAACCAATTATCGATCAAGCGGTTGAACCCGATTACATCGGTAGATTAAACGGCGATAGTTACGAATATTTTCAGGCAATTCGCGTGCAAAAATCCTGTATTACCGGATTTTGTCATCCCGAACTTCAAAACGCTGCTCCAGGCATGATTTCTGGGGCGGGGATTGTATCTCCCACCACGCAAGAGGAATCTCCTGAAGGGAAATTGATGGCGGTTATTCAGGTCAATATTCCGCAGCGTCCGATGCAAAAATTAATCAGTCGTTCCTGGAATCTGTTACTCGGCGTTGGAATTATTGCAATTTTTCTGGGGTTGATTGCCTTTTACCTTACAGTCCGCTCTGTAATTATAAAACCGCTGCGGCATTTGCACGAGGTGGCAGACGCGGTATTCCATGGAAATATTTCTCTCCGGGCCGAATTGAATACCGGGGACGAATTTGAGGCTCTGGCTCAGGCGTTTAACAGAATGTTACGGCATTTGGTCGCCATTCAGGAAGAACTCCGGTCGGTCAACTTCAGCTTGGATAACAAAGTAGATGAACTAGCTCACATGAACCTGCAATTGTACGAAATAAACCGGGTGAAAAGTGATTTTTTGTCTACAATGAGTCACGAATTACGAACTCCGTTAAATTCTATATTGGGATTTAGCGAGGTGCTCGGTGGAATCAGTCAGCTGGACACGCGGCAAAAAAGATATGTCGAAAATATTCAAACGTCTGGCCGACTGCTGTTAGCGATGATCAACGATATTTTGGATTTAGCTAAAATGGACAGCGGCCGGATGGAAATCAATATATCGGAATTTCCAATCCAGCGGATTGTTTCTGCTCAGTGCGATATGGCACGCCCTCTGGCAGAAAAAAAGAATATCGCTTTGGTTGAGGAGGTTCCGGCTGACTTGCCCCCGCTTCATCAAGATCAAAGCCGATTGCAGCAGGTACTAAATAATTTACTATCCAATGCAATCAAATTTACCCCTGAAGGCGGGTCGGTAAAAGTCATTGTAAAACGGGAAGAGCAAACCGACATGCTTTTACTGGCCGTAGCCGATACGGGCGTCGGAATTGCCGAAGAAGATCAGCAAAAGATTTTTGAAAAATTCCGTCAGGGAGCGGCGGCGGTTACCAATTCTGTTATGACCCGAGAGCATGAAGGAACGGGATTGGGGCTGTCGATTGTAAAAGAAATTTGTAAACTGCTTCAGGGAGAAATTACCGTCGAAAGCCGATTGGCCGTTGGGAGCGTGTTTACCGTTCGAGTTCCCTGGAAACTGGAAAAAATGCCGCAGATAGATTCTCCCTTAACGACGGAATTAGAGGCGTTTAGCAAATCCGCCTTTGATCGTTCACATGTTTCAAGTACTCCGCGCGAGGATTGATTCAACCGTTTGTTTTTTAGCAATAATTTGCGTACTATAAAATTTGTTTATGAGATAACATTATGCCGAAAATAGCTTTAGTTCAGCTCAATCCGATTCTTGGAGATTTCGAGGGTTCGTCCGCCAAAATTCGAGCCGCTTTTAATCGTATTCCCGACGTTGAAAATTGGACCTGTGACGACTGGATTGTTTTTCCTTTGGGAGCGTTAAGCGGATTTCCGCTGGAAGAATTGCGTTTTAACAACGCCTTTGTTCATGCGTATAAAGCGGCTTGGGATAAATTATCCGCTCGTTTGCCCAAGACAAAAGCCAATATCGTTTTTCGTCATCCAGGCTCTCCGATTCAAAATCGCGTTTTGGAATACGGTAAATCCAATACCGCCGCTGCGTCCGATTATCAATTGTTAATCGAAACCAATCCGATTCCGTTTAATCTCAATCAGGATCAGCAGGTTCACGCCGGATTCCAGCACTTTTGCGCCGAGCGGAACAAGCCCGGCGTATTTTGCAATCTGGTTGGAGGTCAAGATTCCATGATCTTTGAGGGCGGTTCTTTTGTTTGCAACGCCAAAGGCGAAGTTATCGCTCAGGCAAAGCGATGGGAAGAAGACTTGCTTATATGCGACTTAAACGACGCTCCAATTAAAAGCTCGACAGAAGAACAGCCTGTAAATCGGTACAGTCAAATTTATCATGCTCTTACCTTGGGTATTAAAGATTACGTTGAAAAGAACGGTTTTGAAGGCGCAATTGTCGGGCTTTCCGGCGGAATAGATTCGGCTTTAACCGCGTCGCTGGCCGTAGCCGCCTTGGGCGCCAATCGGGTTACCGGTATTACCATGCCGAGTCAGTACACCTCAAACGATACTCATTCGGACGCAGAAAAGCTGGCTGAAAGTTTAGGTATCAAATTGTTTACCATGCCGCTGGAGAAACCGTACAAGGCGTTCAACGAAGTTCTCGAACCCGCATTAAATCAGTTTGACGGTTCACGCGACCCGAAAAATCTGACCGATCAAAACCTGCAAGCCCGAATCAGAGCGATTTATTTGATGGCTCTGAGTAATCGAACCGGCAGAATCGTGCTCAATACGTCCAACAAGTCTGAAGGAGCTGTCGGATACGGAACGCTATACGGAGATTTAATCGGAGGATTGGCCGTTTTAATCGATTTATGGAAGACCGACGTTTGGGAATTATCGCGCTGGATTAACGCCGATGCCGCGCGAGAGGTAATTCCGGAATCGACGATAAATCGCGTTCCCTCCGCTGAACTGCGGGAAAATCAGGAAGATCGTCATTCAATTCCCGATTATCCGATTTTAGACCCTATGATGAAACTGTTTGTCGAGCAGGATAAGTCGTTGGACGAAATTGAGGCCGCTGGATTTTCGCGAGACGCCGCTCAAATGGCGATTAAAATGTACAATCGAAATGAATTTAAGCGTCATCAATGCCCCCCCGGACTGTTTCTAACAAGCCGTCCGTTAGCTCAAAAACAGCGTCCGATGACAAGCATGTTTACCGAATAAAACATTCCGAATTAATTCGATCCAAAATACGCAAAATTTATAATAAGCAAAATCCCTACCCCCGTACGTGAAATGAACGACTATAAAAAACTGGGTGCGTTTTCCAGCACTCAACAATTTCAAGATTATTGCCGGCAGTTAGAAATAGACCTTCCTTGCGACCAGACGATCCTTTCCAGCGATCAAGGCTCTCCGCTTTCTCTTCCGATGCCGATCGGACATAAAATTGCGGGCAACCGTTGGGTGATTCATGCCATGGAAGGCTGGGACGCCATGGAAGACGGCAGTCCTTCTGAAACGCTGCTTCGTCGATGGCATAATTTTGGTATTTCAGGAGCCAAAGTTATTTTTGGCGGCGAAGCGTTTGCCGTTCGTCCAGACGGAAAAGCCAATCCGCGTCAGCTGTACTATAATCCGCAGCATGTAAATAAAACTATGAGTATTCTGCGGGAAACGCTTACCAACGCGCACGAAATGGCTTTTGGTAAAAACGCCTCCAATGATTTAATTTGCGGCTTACAGCTTACTCATTCAGGACGATTTTCCAATCCAAACTGGGGATCAAGCGCGCCCAAAATTGCGTATCATCACCCGGTTTTGGATAAAAAGCGCGGAATAGATCCCAACGACGATTCCTGCGTTTTCACCGATGAACAATTGTATGAATTAACCGACTGTTATGTAACCGCCGCCCAAGCCGCCCAAGCCGCCGGTTTTGATTTTGTAGACGTTAAGCATTGTCACGGATATTTAGGGCATGAATTGCTTTCCGCCTTTGATCGACCGGGTGATTTCGGCGGTTCGCTCGAAAATCGGTCGCGATTTATGCGGATAATTATCGAAAAAATCCATGCGGCTTGTCCCGGATTGATGATTGGCGTTCGCCTGTCCCTATTCGATACCGTTCCGTATCAGCCCGATCCAACCAGCGCGGTTCCGGGCAAGTTGGGAATCGGTGTTCCGTCCTCCTATCCAACACCGTATCCGGGCTTCGGCTGTAATCGCGATAATCCGATGGAAATAGATTTATCAGAGCCGATCGAATTAATCCGATTGATGTCCCAGCAGTACAAGGTAGACTTGCTGAATCTTTCCGCCGGGTCGCCTTATTATAACCCGCATATACAGCGTCCGACGTATTTCCCCGCCTCGGACGCCTATCAGCCGCCCGAGGACCCGCTGGTAGGCGTTTTCCGGCAAATCAACGCCGTTCGACAGGTCAAAGAGCAATTCCCTCAGATGCCGATTATTGGTTCAGGGTATACGTATTTGCAGGATTTTCTCCCGCAAGTCGCGCAGGCGGTAATTCGTGCCGGCTGGACAGACATGGTCGGAATTGGACGCATGGTTTTATGCTATCCCGAATTAATTTCCGATTCTTTGGCGGGCAAGCCGTTGGATAAAAAACGTATTTGTCGAACTTTCAGCGATTGTACCACCGGACCGCGAAACGGAATTATCAGCGGTTGCTATCCGCTGGATACCTTCTATCGAAATCGTCCGGAAGCAGAACAGTTAAAAGAAAAGAAAGCAAAGCGACGCCGCGAACTGGGAGGAATGTAATTTTACTGACGTGTCCGAATATTCACCCTATTCCGATGATTATCAATGGCTCGTTTCGGACTGCGGTCTAAATCAGCTCCAGAGTTGGTTTGAGCGAGGTTCAAATCAAGCCGACGAATTAAAGCTGGTAGAATGTTTACGTAAAGAATATTCCGCCAGCCGTGCCGCGATTATTGCCAATCAGGTTTTACTGCGAGATAAAGTACGTCGAAAATTCCCTGACTATCCTCAAATTTTGGTAACCGAAAAAGGACTTCAGCAATCCACCGATTCGGTAATTGCCGCCTACAAAGCCAAGCGTTTTGCCGGTTTTTCCGCCGTAGCAGATTTATGCTGCGGAATCGGGGGAGATTTATTTGCGTTATGCAAAGAAAATAAATCGGCTCAATCGGGCAGACAAACGTCCGTAAAGGGCATAGATTCCGATTCGATAACCGCTTCTTTTGCGCAGGCGAATTTGCGCTTGCTTGAATTGGACAAAATCGGTTCATCAATTTGTACTACCGCAGAAGAGTTTGATCTATCGTCGTTTTCGGCTTTCCATATAGATCCCGACCGGCGTCCCGGAGGACATCGAACAACGCACACTGAATTTTTTCAGCCGTCCCAAGCGTTTATAAACCGTATAATCGGGAATCGTTGCGTTGCCGTAAAATCGGCTCCCGGCGCGGATATTCCCGAAGTCTGGGAGCAGACCTCGGCAATAGAATGGATTTCCCGGGCAAACGAATGCCGTCAGGCGGTATTCTGGTTCAATACAGAACATTTATCTGCTAGTAGTCGTATTGCAACTACGATTTCAGCGGAGGGAGTTGCCTGTTCGTTTACGGGAACGCCGTCAAAATTATACGATTACGCGGATACAATAAAAGCCTATTTTTACGATCCCGACCCGGCTTTGGCCGCCTCGCATTTATCAGACGATTTTGCGATCAAAAACAATCTGGAACGGGTCAACGAATCGGTTATTTATTATACTTCCGATACGCTGATTCGATCGCCGTTGGCAAGCGTTTTTCAAACCCGCGACGTTTTGCCCTTGGATATACGAAAAATCAAAGCGTTTTTGAAATCGCGCTCAATAAAAACCGTCAACATAAAAAAACGCGGCGAGGTTCCCGAACCTTCCGTTTTAAGAAATAAACTGGGACTGCCCAATCACGCCAATCCCAACGACCCCGTTTTGTTTATTTATCCGCATCAAGCGGTACTAACAACGCGAATTATATGAACAACAACAAACCTGAACAAGAAAACGATATGCCCGGCTTACGATCTCAAATTGTATTTGCGGTTATGATTACCGTTATATTTACGTTTAGTATTATTGCCGTTGCCCAGTTTTCGGGAGTCTGGCCTAAAAAGCCGAAATCACTTACTCCCGTTTATCAAAGCAAATTAACGCTGGAACAAATTCCTTTCAACGGGCAGCGGGCGTACGAATATCTCAAACAGCTGTCTGCCATTGGACCGCGTTGTACCGGCTCTGAAGGCATGAAACGTCAACAGGAATTAATTACAAAGCATTTTGAAAATCTGC
>CAYZMZ010000006.1:20671-23859 GCA_964479655.1 uncultured Planctomycetaceae bacterium | reverse complement strand
ACGAACAAAATCCATCCAAGAGGCGTTAAAACGAATCATTTTTTCTTTCGCTGGATTGTTTTTTGCGCTCTTTCCGCTGGACTTCTTTTGAGGCGTCGGCGGCAAGGTAGCTCTTTTAAGCCGCTTTAGTTCGATAATCAGACCGGGATCCAAGGGCGCGTACCCCAAAAACGGACTCTTGGCTAGATTATTGGGACCGTCAGCATACGTGGACGCAAAATAGTTTCGCCAGTACTTCCGCCGTCCTTCCAGCGGTAATCCCAGAAGAAAGCGCGTATTCGCATCCCGCTCTTTATCGCGAAATTCCAGTTTGGATTCCCAAACAGCAACCTGCGGAGCAATAAAAGAATCGTTCCAGATCGAATCTAAAATCAACAGCGCGTATTCCGGTTGAAGAGCCATCAATTTAGGAGCTTCCAGAAAACTAAAGTTAATGTTTTCGTAAGGAGGAATCGCAACAGAGGTTGGCTTTTCTCCCGTTTCGGCAGGCGTTGCTTGAGCCTGACTGGTTGCCGGAGCTTGAGCTTGAGTGGTACTGGCAACCGATTGGCTGGAAGCGGCGGCGTTAGGCGCGGAATCGGGCGAATCCGGCTTGGGCTGGTTGGGATCCGCTTCCGCCGGGGTGTCGGGAACCGCTTGTACCTTGTTTTCTATACCGCGTCTGAGACTGGCGGTTAAGTCGTTGGCAAATAAATCTCCCGGCAATACCGATTGATTGGAAATGGCGGCAAAAGCCCCGGCAGAACAATTTAATAAAAACGAGTTCATATCTTTATATTCTGCCTCCGAGAGAATATTGGGAGCCATAAATAATTTATGCATACAACGAATATTCCCCACGTTTTTGGTCGTTAAAAACGGAACCGCCGCCTCGATTAACGCCTTGTTTTCTGGATGAGCGATAATATAATCGGTTACTTTTTCCCTAAATTGGGGATCAGAGTACTTTTTAAGCCAGTCTACAGCCAGCGAACGAACATCGTTTGCGGACAGACGTTTGATTATTTTTTTATTTGGAGAATTGGTGATCGGAACCGCTGACTGCAATAAGTCGTCGGGTTGCGTAATCATCGTAAAAATGGTATCCAGATTATTGCTGCGAGGGTATTTCAAAAAAGTTTTGATAATATACTCATCTATATCTGAATCGTCGTCAACAGCAAACCGTCTTTGAAGCATGTCGAGCAATAGTTTCCATGCAGTATCGTCTCCGTTTTGCCCTAAAATTTCTATAATGGCAGCAATAGACCTTGAAGAGAGCTGGGGCACGTTTTTGATTCGATCCTCTTGTTCCTTCACCTTTTTGTTGTACTCGCTTTCCAGCCGACGTCTGTCTGCTGGTTCTGTATCTTCATTAAAAACGGGTTTGGGGATAAATTCTGCTTCCGGGATAGGAAGCGGGGAGAGGACGGATTTCAAAACATCGACTGCAAACGAAGCCGTGTTTTTCCCCTCAAACGGAGCACCTAAAAGCAGGCAGGCCTCGTCAAAACGATCATGATTTTCCGCTCGGGCGCGAAGAAAGTCTTTTTTCTTCCACGTTGTAATATCGCTTGGCAACGGCGGCAAAGCGGGTTTGTCTGGTTTGACCGGCTGAATTATTTCAACGCGAGGGGCTTTTTTCTTTTCCTTCTTTTTAGTCGTCGGCTTGGAAGCGGTTTTTTTCGGCTTGGAAGAACCGCATGACACACAAAAAGCAGATAGTAAAAGGACGATTATCAAAAAACTGATCGTATTTTTCATTGGTCTTAAAAATAATGTTATAGGACGTCATCAATAATAACAAAACTTGCCGTACCTATATTGTAGTCCAAAAAATCGAAAATAGAAAAGAAAAAATCAAAAAAAGATAATATTTATATTTTCTGTTGTAATTAACTTAAAAAAATTTGTAAAATTTTCTCTCCTTGCCTGTTGACGATTATCGCTTTTCGTCGTAAACTATAGAATATTACAATTTATCAAAGAAAGATTTTATTGTGCTAGCCAAAAGAATAATTCCCTGTCTTGATGTAAATGCAGGACGCGTAGTTAAAGGAACCCATTTTGTAAACTTGCGAGATGCCGGCGATCCGGTTCAGATAGCCCAGCGATATGAGCAGGAAGGCGCGGACGAATTGGTTTTCCTGGATATAACCGCCAGCTGCGATAATCGCAATACCATGGTAGATGTTGTCCGTCGCGTTGCGCAGGTCTGTTTTATGCCGGTCTGCGTGGGGGGCGGGATTCGTACTTTGGACGATATTCGTAACTTGCTTAACGCCGGCTGCGATAAAGTTTCGCTTAATTCAATCGCTTGTAAAAATCCGGATTTTATCCATCAGGCGTCCAAACGGTTTGGAAGTCAGTGTATTGTCGTGAATATAGACCCCAAACGCGTCCAAAAAGACGGGCATGAATTTTGGGAAGTGTATATCAACGGCGGACGAACGCCAACTGGTTTGGAAGCCGTTCAATGGGCGAAAACCGTTCAGTCTTTAGGAGCGGGGGAAATAACCCTTACTTCTATGGACGCCGACGGAACGCATAACGGATACGATTTGGAAATTACCAAAGCGGTTCGACAGGCGGTTCAGATTCCGCTTATTGCCAGCGGCGGGGCAGGGTGTCCGCAGCACATGGTAGACGCCATCCAGCAGGCTAACGTCGATGCGGTGTTGGCGGCCGGTATTTTCCATTTCGGTCAATATACTATCAAAGAAACAAAACAATACTTAAAGGAAAAAGGAATCCCGGTGAGAATTGATACTAGGACTACTTGATTTTTTCTCTTGACGTCGTTTTGATTTCGCCCAAACAGGAATAAAGCAACCCTTTGTTTTGTTGATTGGGGCGGAATGAAACGACTGGGGTTTGTTATTCAAACAGGAAAATTTCAAGTGGAATCAGTATAATCAAATCTAATTTGATACGTAATTATCAAATTAGATTTATAAATTATAATTATCGACGATTAGAATTCGTCTTGCTGATTTTCTTTTTACATTTCATTCACTTATTATGCCATCCGTAAATAATCCTAACGTTATGATTAAACAGTACGATCATCAAAGCAATCCCGATATAATTCCCTACGAAAAAAAGGACGAGTACGAAATCAATAAAATGTTTCGTGCGCTGGTTAAACTTAAAGGCAGCGACTTGCATTTGAAAGTCGGACGCGCTCCGATGTTGAGAATTGCCGGTTC
>CAYZMZ010000006.1:2258-20661 GCA_964479655.1 uncultured Planctomycetaceae bacterium | reverse complement strand
TTTGCAATCGCTCAATCGCGGTCCGATAGACGACGCGGAAATGAGCCGTATTCTCTATGAATTTATGGTTCCCCGTCAAAGAGATATTCTGGAAGATACCGGCGGAGCTGACTTCGCGCACGTAGTTCAGGTGGACGAACTGACTTGGCGATTTAGAGTCAACGTTTTGAATCAGTTAGGGCATTTAGGACTGGTTGCTCGAAAAGTCAACAATTCTATTCCTGTATTTGAAAAGCTGTTTTTACCTCCTATTTTGGAAGAGCTTTGCAAGTTTTCGCAAGGCTTGGTACTTCTGGCGGGTATTACCGGCTCCGGAAAAAGTACGACAATCGCGTCTATGTTAGACTGGATTAACCATCGATATAAGAAGCATATTTTGACGTTGGAAGACCCGATTGAATTTACGTTTACAGAAGATAAGTGTTTGATTAATCAGCGGGAAATCGGTCAGGATGTTGTGGATTTTATGACGGGTATGAAACACGCGGTTCGAGAAGACCCGGATATTATTCTGGTCGGTGAAATGCGAGATCAGGAAACCTTTGAAACCGCCGTTCACGCCGCAGAAACCGGGCACTTGGTTTTTGGAACGATTCACGCCTCAACCGCCCCGTCAACCATCGGACGTATTTTAGACTTGTTTCCGCAAAACATGCACCGCGCTCTCCGCTCGGCGTTGGCTTTTAATTTGAAGGGAATTGTTGCGCAAAAGCTGCTGCCGTCTATCAAGGAAGGGGTTCAGCGAGTTCCGACCTGCGAAGTTATGCTAATCAATCCTACAATAAAGAAATTAATTCTGGATGGCGAAGACGAAAAACTCTCCGATGCAATCCGTATCGGATACGAAGAAGGCATGCAAGATTTTACCAAGAGCTTAAAAGAATTAATCGACGTAGAATTAATAGATCGTGAAACCGCCATGGAAGTCGCTCCGAACAAGGAAGCACTCAAGATGGCGTTAAAGGGTATCGAAGTTAAGGCCCCTGGTATTTTGTAATTTTTTGGAGTGCACAATGAAATTTGCCATGTATAATATGTATACCTATATTTTACTGATTTTGTTTTTCCTGGTTTCCCCGTACTACGTGTTGGGAGACGCCCCGTCTAATCCCTTTGCGGATACTCCCGAACCGGAAACGGCGGTTCAGAATCCGCTTGAAGACGGAACGTCCGGCGCTCCGGCTGCCGATTCGTCCGAAAAACCGGTCAACCCAGAGGCTGCCGCAGATGAACAGGACGGTCAGCCTGAGGCTCAAAAGGAATCGTCCGATTCGGCAGAACCGGCTGATGCCCCGAAAACGGCTGCGGAAGACGGCGCGGAAGATGCCGCCAAATCCGAATCTGGAGCTGCCGAGGCTACAGAAAAGGCGGATTCTCAAGGCGTTTCGCAACCGGAGGATGAGGTTAAGCAGGATGCCGAAAACGCCGAACAGCCTGAAGTTCCGGAAAATACAAATGGAATTAAAAAGACTTCTTTAAAGACCGGTGGATATTTCAGCATTGTGAAAATTATTCTGCTGATGGTTTTATATCTACTATGGATTAAAACAACAGACTGGGCAAGTTCCGATGCGGTAGAATTTGAGAAAAACTGGAAAAAATGGAATCCGATTTTGGTCGGTGCCTTTGCCGGTTCGTTTATTTTAACGCTGTTTTTACCCTGGTTTTGGGTTGGCTACTCCGGCATGGTGATTGCGTATCTGGTTCCGTTTATCCTCTATGTTCGATATAGAAACGAAGATATGAATCCGGCGGACATGGTATTTACAAAAGATCATATTCGTCATGTTATCGCGGAAAAGGTGAGTAAGGTCGGGGTTAAAGTCGATGCGGTTCCCAAAGATAAAAATACGACCGGTTGCGCTGCAACGCTTACCTCGTATACGAAAAGTGAACGACAGCGGGAAGTCCGCCGGGTACAGGCTCACGCGCACGAAGGTTTTATGGACGCCCGTAAAATGATTGCCGCTTTGATGACCAATCAGCCGGAATCGGCGATGCTGGATTTTGCTCCGGCAGGGGTTTCCGTTCGTCTGTTATTAGATGGAGTGTGGCATCCCGGCGAACCGCTGGAAAGAGAGACGGCTGACCCCGCCCTGGAAGCGTTAAAAGTCCTCTGCGGAATGAATCCTCAAGACCGACGAAATAAACAGACGGGTGAATGTCAGGTTGAATTTACGTACAGCTACGATTTCCCGGACGAACGACTTCAGGTTGCCCAGTTACAGCAACAATATGATGCGTTACTCGAAGAAGATGACGACGAAAAATACGCTCAGCGGCGAAAACTCAAAGAAGATCTCCGCAAAGCAAAAGAAGCTCTCCCCCCGCCTGAATCCCGCGTACGAAAAGCGGTAATTACCGTAACCAGTCAGGGAACGCAAACCGGGGAGCGGGTATTGCTGGCTTTTTCGGCAGAGAAACAAAATTTCAGTGCGCTGGCTGATACCGGCATGAGAGATAAGTTGGCCGAACAGGTTCAAGGCATGTTCAATCAGGAAAAAGGAATTATGATCTTTTCCGCTCCGGCTGGAAACGGATTAAGAACGACTTTCAACCTGGCGATGAGTAAAACAGACCGCTATCAGCGCGAGTATTTTGCCTTGGAGCAGGAAAGTAATCAGCATGATAAAATAGAAAACGTCCCGGTTACAACGTATACTCCCGACGATACGATGAAAGACGTGTTAAAGCGATTTTTCCTCAAGGAACCTCAAGTTGCAGTTATTCAAGATATGACCGGGGATATTTTAGACGCCTGTTTTAAGGAGATGTCTACCGATAATCGGCTTATTGTAACAACCGTCAGAGCCAAGGATGCCTCCGAGGCGTTGTTGCGAATGCTGATTCTGAAAGATTCGTTGGGAACTGCAACTTCGGCAGAAAAACTGGCCAACAGCGTCAACGTTGTTGTTTGTCAGCGACTGATTCGCAAGCTATGTGATCATTGCAAGCAAAAAGTTCAGGCGCCTCCGGCGTTAGCGCAAGCGTTGGGATTTCCCGCCGGGCGCGAGGTGTTTTTATATCAACCGCCGGGAAAGCCTGCTGAAGACGAACAGCCTTGCCCTGAATGTCACGGAATTGGTTATAAGGGACGCACGGCAATTTGCGAGGTGATGATTGTCGGAGATACAATTCGAGAGGTGTTGAAAAAGGCACCTAAATTGGAGCTGCTTCGCAAGGCCTCTGCCAAAGACGGAAACCGATCTTTACGCGATGAAGGAACGTTGCTGGTAGCCAAGGGAATTACCTCTCTCCAGGAATTAAAACGCATTTTAGAAATGTAGTCCGATTATAGAGAGGGCGTTTCTGAAAAAAGGTTATTTCGGGGGCGGTAAGTATGCCGCCCAACAGGACAAAAAGCGGCGGGAGTTCTGCTAAACTCCCCGGTAAGCCGCGTAGATTCTTGAGTCGCGATTCCATGAATCGCGTAGATATTTGAATACTGTTTAGAGCGGGAGCTTTATTCCTGCTGCGTTGCGAACAAGCGGTATTCTTAATCGGTGTTGTAGAGAGTTGATTTTACGGGGTTATTCCCGCGTGCGCCAGTCGATCAATTTTAGCTGAACGTTGGCTTTTCCGGCGAAATAGTTCATGTAGGTTTGGAAAACAATGTCGAACGAAATCGCCCCGGAATTAACAAAGTCGTCTGCCCAATTTCCGTGATGGAACGCCACAGAAGCGATAGTAAATCCGTTTTGATAAAATTCAAACTGACTATTGTTGCCGTCCCGAGTTCGATGGGGAGCGCTTGCCAAACAAACCTCCGTCGCCATAAAAGTCGGCGGCGGGTTATCTCGTCCAAAAGGAGCGATTCCGCCCATCGCCTCGACTGTTTCCCGGGTTAAGCAGGCAAGCGGAATTTCCGCGTCTACAAACTGAGGAATTTCTTCAGTCCGATTCACCCAATTCTCTTGCGCGTACTGATTGATTTTACGTCGAAAAGCGTCGATATTTTGAGCTTGAACCGCTAACCCCGCCGCCATTTTATGCCCCCCCGACCGCAAGAGTAACTCTTGACAGGAGGCCAACGCGGTTTTAATATCGAATCCCTGCACGCTTCGGGAAGAGCCTGCGCAGGACGTTTGCTCCGTTGCGTTTTCGGGAATAGAAATTATGACTGTAGGACGATTATATGATTCCACTATTCGATTGGCAACAATCCCAATAACGCCTTCATGCCAATGCGATCCCGCTAAAACCAGAACCGGATTCTCTTGCGGGGAAAGGAAGTCTTGTTTAACTATTTCGTCGGCTTGAACGGCGATTTCCGCCTCCAGTTTTCGTCGTTGCGCGTTCCATTGCGCCATTTGCGAAACCAGCGACTGCGCTTTGGAATGCTGACTGGTTAGCAGTAATTCAACAGCCAGGTTAGGATTTCCCACCCGTCCGGCAGCATTGAGCAACGGCGCGATTTTATACGCGATGTTATCCGACTGAAGGGGCTGACGATTTAATTCCAAGCTTTCCAGCATCGCCTGAACTCCTATCGGGGCGAACTGCGACATGTACTTTAGCCCGTTGGCGGTTATAATTCGGTTATCCCCGGTAAGCGGAACGACGTCGGCTACAACGCCTAAAGTGGCGATTCCCAACAATTCCAGCAAAATCCTTTTTAATCGTTCACCGACTTTATTAGACTTGGTATGACTGCAACAAAGCTGCCAAGCCAGCTTATAGGCAACCGCCGACCCGCTTAATTCCGGCGTCGATTTCCCGTTGACCGGAATTGCCGGGTGAACAACAGCCAGCGCGTTGGGCAAATTCCCGTTTTCCTGGGGCGGATGGTGGTCCGTTACGATTGTTTTTAACCCCAATTCGTTTGCCCGGTCGATTTCTGCGATAGAATGAATCCCGCAATCGACGGTAATCAGCCAGTCTTTTTTCTTTTCTGCGATCGCTTCTACGTTATGAATATGCAGACCGTAGCCGTCGTCCATCCGATCTGGAATGTAGTAATCTACCCGTCCGCCCAAGGCGACGATAATTCTGTATAAAACCGCCGTTGCGGACATCCCGTCCAAGTCGTAATCGCCGTAGATAACAAACGATTCCCCTTTGGCAATACCGTCCAGAATTAACTCAGCCGCTTTTTCGCAGCCAAACAGCGTTGAGGGCGGATTAATCGCCGTAAAGGGATTATCGAGGAATTGCCGAGCGGTTTGAGGCGTAATTTTCCGCGCGTAAAGCAACTGCGCTAACGGAGCTGGAACGTTCAAAGTTCGCATAAATTGTTCTATACACCCAGAATCGTGAAGGGGAATCTGCCAATTTTTATCGAACTTTCGCTGCATAAGAATATTGTAAGAGTAGGGAATACGTGAACTTTTATACAGGGTTAGTAAAAAGTCTAAATTCCAACACAAGAAGACCGCATAACGAAACCATCATGCGGTCTAACGTAATTTAGCCGAAGAAAACGGTTTATTTCTTCTTTTCTTTGTGAATTGTATGCTTGTGATCTTTGGGGCAATACTTTTTAATGCTCAATTTTTCTCCACCGGGCTTGCGGCGCAGAACGTAGTTATAAGTACCGCATTCTTCACAGGCTAGAAATACAGGTTCGGACTTTTTCTTGCTTTTTGCCATCGTTTACTCCAAAATTTCAAAGGTGTCCGTAACAGGCACACCGAAATAACTCGTTTTAATATTGTAATATACGGGAAACAGACAACGAGTTCCGATCCCGTCGCAATCAATGCAACTTTTATTTAGTTTGACTATTGTATCTAATTTGCATCAAAATACAAGGGGGGGCTGAAAAGAGAATCCAAATCCAAAAATCAGTGCGTTCGAGACGAAATTTAACGGAAAGCGGGGAACGGGGCTGAAAAAAACGACCGGCGGGGACGGAATCAGTCGGCGGAGACGAAATCTGCCGGACGGGAACGGCGGGACTGTTTGCCCGCTGTCTTACTACGTCGATTTTAGAATACCGCCAGTCCGACGACCGCATCGCGCCCTTGTCCGTACTTGTTCGACCTTGTTCGACCTTGTTCTACCTTGTTCGACCTTGTCCGTTTTTGTTCGCCCTTGTCTGCAATTGTTAGCCCCTTCCGACTAATCAGCCGGGGCAGGCGTCGGAGCCGGTTCGGGATCGTCTAATATCCGTCCTAGTTCTTCAGCATCGATTACCTCTTTAATAAGCAGGCACTCGACTAACGCCTGAAGTTTAAACAGATTCTGCTGTAAAATCTTTTGGGTTTCCGTAAACGCCGTTTCCATAATAAACTGAACTTCAGCATCGATTTTAGCCGCCGTTTGTTCCGAACAGCAGGTATTGGTTTTGGCGTCCTCGCCGAGCATACCCTTGTCCAAAGAGCGCAAACTGATTCGTCCTAACCGACTCATGCCGTAATCCATGACCATACTTCGGGCTAAGTCGGTTGCCCGCTGAAGATCGTTTTGTGCACCGGTGGAAATATCGTTAAATTCAAGCTGCTCCGCAATCGTTCCCGCCAGAAAAACCATGATTCGGCTTTCCAACTGCGACTGCGTAACCAAATAGCGGTCTTCATCGGGTCTTTGAAGGGTGTATCCCAACGCCGCCAGACCGCGGGGAACGATCGAAACCTTATGAACGGCATCGGTATGAGGAATTGTATGAGCAACTAACGCGTGAGCACTTTCATGGTACGCAACCCGCTTCTTTTCGTCGGGGTGCATAATTCGCTGCTTCTTTTGCAATCCGGCGGTAACCCGTTCGATACCTTCGTTTAGCTCCGCCATGGTAACGCTGTCTTTCCCTCCCCGGGCAGCCAACAAAGCGGCTTCGTTGATCAAATTGGACAAGTCTGCCCCTGCAAAACCGCTGGTCATCGCGGCGATTTCCTTTAATTCAACAGCGGGATCGATTTTAACCTTTTTCGCGTAGATTTTCAGAATATCGATTCGTCCGAGTAAATCAGGACGGTCTACCAACACATGGCGATCAAACCGTCCCGGACGCAGTAAAGCCGGGTCCAAGGTTTCAGGACGATTGGTTGCCCCAAGAACAATTACGCCGTTGTTATCGGGAAAGCCGTCCATTTCGACCAGCAACGCGTTGAGTGTTTGTTCTCGTTCGTCCTGACCGCCGGAAACGTTTCCAGAACGGGTTTTGCCCAGCGCGTCTAATTCATCGATAAAGATAATACAGGGCGCGGAATCGGCCGCTTGAGCGAACATATCTCTTACCCGTGCTGCGCCGACACCGACGAACATTTCAACAAAATCTGAACCGGAAATACTGACAAACGGAACTCCCGCTTCGCCTGCAATCGCCTTTGCCAGCAACGTTTTACCGGTTCCGGGAGGGCCGACCAGCAACACGCCTTTGGGAATTCGTCCGCCGATTTTTTTATACTTTTCAGGCGTTTTGAGAAATTCAACAATCTCCTGAACCTCTTCTACCGCCTCATCTACTCCGGCAATATCTTTGAAAGAAACGTCAATTTCGTCGGGTTTGTAAAATCGACCTCGTGATTGTCCAAAGGCAAACGCGCCGCCCGCTTTGGTTAGGTTGCGAATCAAGTAAATTCCTCCCCCGATGAGAATCAGGGTAAAAATCAGACTCGGCAGCGACTTAATAAATCCGCTGGGAACCGTTTCGCCGTCGACGTTATCAAATCCTTTACTTTTTAACAGCGTGAACAAATAATTCCCGTCATCCGAAAATCCCTGACGGTTTGTTGTAAAAGAGCGGTTTTTGTACAGTTCGCCTTTAACCGGCTTTCCGTTTTCGGAGATTCTTATAAAATTCCCCTTACCTGAAATTTTTCCCTCTCCGATTTTTAGTTCTGAAAGATGGGATACCTTATATTTAATTTGGTTATCTCCCTTCTTTTCAGAATAGATTTGTGCGGCTTTGGGATTTTTTTCAGGCGAGCCTTGTTCGACCAGCTTTACAAAATCCATATAAGGTACGACAAAAGTCCGGCGACTGTCTGATTGGATAAAAAAGGCGACAGATACGATGACGCATACGATGAGAATTATCCAAACCGGACCCAGATAATAACCCCAGCGAAACAGCTGATTGCTTTCGGTTTTTGCAGGCTTATTTTCCGTATCCGTATCTTTTTTAGGGGCGTTGTTTTCTGACATGTTTATAACGGGTTATAATATAAAATGAATAATAAATCTAGTTGACAGTAGATTTTTACTATGACTGCTTGAATCTTTCTATCGACGCCGTTTTGATTTCGCCGCCGAATGAATAAAAAATCCCCGTTATACCGATTAAAGCGAAATAAAACGGCTGTTTTACGATGATATAAACCGGGAAATTCAAGTGGAATCAGTATATTATACCACAGAATGCAAGATTTATACTCCCGCCGCAAAGAAAAATTTTTAGATTGTCGTTTTTATGTTTTTTGCGCTTGAGATCAAAACGGAATTTTTAAGAATCTGATGAGCTGTTATCGACTTTTTATTGACGTTTACCGACCTGTTGCTGACTTTTACTGGTTTACTACCGGCTTGTTATTGCTTTTGCCGATACACACGCCTGTTATTCAAAAAGATACAAAATAATTAAAATCCAAACAGCCGCTTAATCTTTTTCCAGAGTCCGTCTGAATTAGAATCAGCAAGTTCGCCGTTATTGTCGCCTAAAATCGGGGCATATTTTCTCTTTTCAATATTTTCTTCGGGCATTCCCAAGTCTATATTGGGTTTAGCGGTTAAGAGAGTACCGTCAACACATTTATAAACTGATCCACAAAACGAACAGGTTACCTGCTCGACGGTTTCCGAAGGTGGAACGTCAATCATTCCCCCGCATTTTAAACAACGTTTTTTCATAGTTTTTTCTCCTGTCTTAAATTACCCTGTATACATTATAATATATAATTTAAATAAATCAAGATGATTTGTACAGGAATTTAAAAAATATTTTTTTGATGACTTTATACTATGACTACGTGATTTTTTCTTGACGTCGTTTTGATTTCGCCTCCAGTATAATATTACAATCATTCGCAACGTGCAAGGGCGCAGGGGTAACTGTAGTATACAATAGCCGTAAAAAACTCCTAAAAAAGATAATCGTCTTTCAATAAAGTGCTAGTACATATAACATAATATAAAGTGCTGGCACGTATAATATTACGTACTTAAATCACGATAGTTCATATAGAATTGATGAATTGTAAAATAACGTAAAAAACAGGAATAATTCAAAACGGCGGGAACTTTACGCTGTTTTTGTTAGGATATTCTTTAAGGGGCTTTCAATAAAAACCACTTTAGTACTCCATTGAGGATTTTTTTCTTTTGCAACGGAGGGGGAAACACTTTTCCGTTCAATATGGCAATATCAGTGGAGCTTTTCGCCCTTAAAGGAGGCGAAAAAAACGACGGGAGGCGACAGTACGTTATCGGAAGTTTTATTTATCTGGGCAAATGGAATTGGGTAATTTTCTTATGTCGGTTAAAAACAATCCTTTTCGGCATAATTCCAGTATATAGGCGCAGGTGTCAACCATAAATCTTCGGGATTTCAGAAAAAAAATCTCTTGAGAACAGTTGATTTCAAATGGGGGGGGAAAGCTGGGATCGACGGTACTGAGCATTATAAAGGGCATAACGAAGAATTGAGCATTGAAAATATGAATTTCATCGGGAGTCATTTCGGGGCACAGCCTTTCCAGAACTCGATTGGTGCTGAGTCTGTTCGGCTCGGCAATTTTTTCGCAAAGCATCTTTTTGAGAGGTGTATTGACGGGTGAAGAAAGGATTCGATGAATTAATTTTGCGGGCCAGAGATCGTTTTTTTGAGTGGGGTCGGGGATTCTCAGGATAATATCATACATACGTCTGATTATTTCTTTTCTTCCTTCGGGAGAATCAAAAAGCGTATCCGAGGTTGTTCTCAAATAATCCAGAACATCGGCGTGATTTTTCCACCCCTCGGTTGCATATTCCAAGACGGTTTCCAGCAACTTATCTTTGCTGCCGAAATAGTAATGAATACTGCCCAGGTTTGCATGGGCTTTTTGCACTATTTCACGGATTGGAACGTCCAGTCCTCGTTCTGCAAACAGCTTTCCCGCCGTTTGAATAATAACATCGCGGGTTTTTTTAGTGGAACTCATAGGAAGTATAAATCATGTAAAAATTGGGTATAATTTCAATTCGCGGCAAATTTTTTAAAAGCAATCTCAATAACTTCGGACTTCAGTCCGGGGCATAAAGAACGCCTTTTCCAATCCCCCCGTTCGTCGAGCACCGCTTTGAGGCACTCGACGAACGGGATTAATTTCAGGTCTTTTTCATGACCGCCGCTACAGTGGCGGGTTATGGAGGAATTTTTGGTTGTTTTCTCCGTAAAACGCCTCAAAATCGGAGCCGCGAATGGAAGTTGTTCCCTAAAAGTTGAAAAAACAGAAAATACACGCAAAATTAATTTTTTATCTTATTGCCGATTATATTATTTTGTCTGTTTCTGTCAAGAACAAAACGATAAAAATTTTTATTTGGCAGGCGGCGGCTATTCCCCCTTGACAAACAAACATTTTCAGGATATTATACATACGTATGAATCAATTTCGCGTTTATTGGAGATTTTACTATGAATAGAAACAGTCTTGTTGGATGTACGTTACCGGTAACATTCCTTTTAACGGCGATCCTCCTTTCTCCGGCTTTTGGTCAGCCGCCGCCAGGACCTCCCGGTATGGGAAAACCCGAAAATACGAAAAACTACGTGTTGATCGAAAAAGTGGTCTTAACTACTCCCGTCGATCAACGAAAATACGTGGGGAAAATCGAAGCCATTGAAAAGGTATCCGAGGTCGCCCGCGTTTCTGGTTATTTAAACCATGTTGCATTTAAGGAAGGAAACGTTGTTAAAAAAGGCGATCTGTTGTTCGAAATTGAGGATTCTGAATACGTGGCCAATGTTTATGAAGCCGAGGCGGCTGTGGTTGAGGCGAAAGCTAATATTCTGGAAAATGAGGCGGCTATTCACGAACGGGAAGCTGATATTTTGGAGCAGCAAGCGGCTGTTGAATATCGGAATAACTCGTACAATCGATATAAAAAGTTGAATACAAGCGATATGAAAGCGGTTTCGGACGAAGATGTTCAAAACAGTAAAAATGAGTTCGAAGGAGCAATAGCGCGAGAAAAAGCCGCCCAGGCTGCCCTTGCCAGAGCAAAAGCGCAACTGGAATCAGCCAAAGCCGTTCTCAATTCCAAGCAGGCGAGGCTGGACATCGCAAAATTGAATTTGAGTTATACGAAAATTTATTCCAAAATTACGGGCAAAACAGGACGCCTCGCCTTTACAGAAGGTAATTATGTTACTCCCAGTTCAGGGGCTTTGGTTACCGTTGCCATGCCGGACCCCATTTACGTTCGCTTTTCAATCAGTGAAACAGAATTTGTGCCCATCCAGGCGAACCTAAAACAATGGCAGCAAAGCGAAATATGCCAAATTCAACTGGCGGACGGCTCATTTTACGAAAAGCGGGGACAATTACTATTTTTTGACAACCAGCTAGACGATACAAACTCGATAATTTTATGGGCACAGTTTGATAACCCCAACGGCGTACTCAACCCGGGGGGGATAGTTAAGGTCTATTTTAATATAAGCGATGGTCAACCCCTTCCTGCAATCAAATCGACAGCCATCTTGTACGATTCCAAGGGAGAGTTTGTTTATATGGTTGACGAAGACCACAAAGCGTTTAAACGGCGCGTTGAAATCGGTCCCGAGGCGCATCAACTTCGTTGTATTCGTTCCGGTCTGAAAGAAGGGGATTCGGTAATCGTCGGCGGAACGAATAAGGTATTAGAGGGTATGGTTGTAGAACAAGGGAGAGGCAACAAATGATTTCCCAAATTTTTATAGATCGACCGAAGTTGGCAATCGTAATTAGTTTAACGATGGTCTTGGCGGGTCTGTTGTCGTTATCCCATCTTCCGGTTGCGGAATACCCGGAAATTTCGCCCCCTCAGGTTCGTCTATCGACAACGTATCCGGGTGCGTCGGCGAAAGATATTGTCGATACCGTTGCCGCTCCGATTGAATCCCAAATGAATCGGCTGGAAAATTTGCTGTATTACTCATCGACTTCTTCCAACGACGGTCAGTATATTTTAACGTTGACTTTTAAGTACGGAACCAACGGCGATATGGCTCAGGTGAACGTTCAAAACGCATTATCTATTGCCGAACCTATTTTGCCTTCCGAAGTCAAACAGCAGGGAATTACCGTGTCCAAGCAGACAAGCGATATTCTTGGCATGTATGCAATTATAGCAGATCCGAACAAATATTCAGTTCGTGAATTAAGTACGTATGTAAAAACCAACGTTTTGGATGCTTTGGCGCGAGTAGACGGCGTTGCGGCGGCTCAGGCAATGTCCAACGATTATAACAGCATGCGAATCTGGATTGATCCGCTTAAAATGTCGGCTATGAAAGTATCGGCGGCGGAAGTATCGGCAGCAATCGCCAGCCAGAACCGTCAAGCGGCGGCGGGAGCTATTGGGATTGAAAAGTCAAACGATTCTCTTCAATACAAAATCAACGTTAAAGGGCGGCTGGATCAGGTTGGCGAATTTGAAAATATTATTGTTCGTTCCAACAGAAAGGGCAGTGCGATTCGATTAAAAGATATTGCTCGGGTTGAAATCGGTTCCGATTCTTACGGTTCCCAAGCTTGGTTTAACGGTCAGCCGTGTGTTTCGTTGGGTATTTCCCGAAACAGCGAAGCGAACGCCTTGGCAACAATCAAGGCAGCCAACGAACGACTGGAAGAACTTGCCAAAGATTTCCCGGAAGGGGTAACATGGCAAAGCGGTTTTGACGCAACGAAGTTTATTGAAATATCGGTTACGGAGATTTGGGAAACGCTTGTTTTGGCGCTCTGCCTTGTTGTTGCGGTAACATTTTTGTTTTTGCAAAACTGGCGTGCAACGATGATTCCATCGCTGGCGATTCTTGTGTCGTTATTGGGAACCTTTCCGTTCATTTATTTTTTCGGATTTAGTATTAACGTACTAACCATGTTTGCGCTTATTTTGGTTATCGGTTCTCTATGCGACGATGCGATAGTTGTTGTTGAAAACGTGATGACAGGAATTGAAAATGGGCTGTCCCCCAAAGAAGCAACGGAACGCGGAATGCGCCAGATTACGGGGGCTATTATCGCGACGACATTGGTTTCGTGCGCCATTTACGTTCCGATTGCCTTTTATGGCGGTATGGTCGGGCAGATTTACCTTCAGTTTGCGGTTGTTATGAGCGTTGCGCTTTGCTTATCGACGGTAAACGCGTTGACCCTTTCCCCCGCGTTATGCGTTGTTCTTCTTCATGGTAAAGAAGATACACGAACGGCAGATCGAATTATTCATAGTGCTTTTGCCCCTATTTTTAAGCCGTTCAACTGGCTGATGGACAAAAGTCGAAATGGATACATCCGTTTCGTTTCTCTGTTGGTGCGGCGGTTTTCGGTAACGGCTACGATATTCGTTCTGGTGTGTTTGGGAAACTGGTATTTTTTCAACGTCATTCCGTCTTCATTTCTTCCCATGGAAGACAAAGGCGTGGTCATGTGTTCTATCGAACTTCCCCCCGGAGCCTCGTTTAATCGAACCCGGTCGGTTGTCGAATTGTTGCAGAAAGAATTTATCGGATCACCGGGAATTGAATCGGTTCTATCGGTTGTCGGTACGAGCATGACCGGCGGTTCCGGCGAAAGCGTAGGGATGATGATTTTTCAATTGAACGATTGGAATAGCAGAAAAAGCGCGGATATGCAACTGGGACCGCTTATCGGTAAAATACAATCCTTCAGCAACGAAATTGGAGATGCGCGGATTATGTGCTTCCCTCCCCCTGCTATTATGGGGTTGGGAGCTACCGGCGGAATTTCGTGCGTTATTTGTGAATCGGGAGAAATAAATGCGGAACAATTATCCGAAACGGCGAAAAAGTTTGTCAATCGATTACAGGACAAAAAAGAATTCCCTCAAACGCTTTCCGCAATGCCGTTATTTAACGCGGAAACACCTCAATTGACAATTGAACTGGACCGTGAAAAGGCAGAATTGATGCAGACTTCGGTAAGCGACATATTTCTATCTCTGCAATCTATCCTGGCCTCATACTATGTCAACGATTATAACCAGTTTGGGTATACGTTTAAGGTTCAAATGCAGTCGGACAAAGAATACCGAAGCGTAGTCAACGACTTGCAGTCCTTGTACGTCCCCAATGGTCTGGGGGAAATGGTTCCCTTTTTGGCGGTTGCCCAAATTCGGTATACTGTTGGTCCGCCTTCCATTTCACGTTATAACCAATTTATGAGTGCGACCGTAAACGCCAATATCAATCAGGGAGCCAGTACCGGAAAATACATGGATCAAATGGAAAATACTCTTCGAAAAATGGTAAAAACGGGAGAAGTACAGGGACGGTATCATCTGGAATGGACAGATATGAGTTACCAGGAACGGCTCAATCAGGGTAAAATCGGTTTTCTGTTTGCCCTTTCAATGCTGTTTGGATATTTATTTCTGGTTGGACAGTACGAATCCTGGACGATGCCGCTTTCTGTTATGCTTTCCGTTCTTACGGCTTCCTTGGGAGCGTTGATGGGCATGTATTTTTGGAATATTCCAACCGGTCTGGCCGCCTATTTTGCAACCAAGGGAGAGGTTTCAATCACCCAGTTTGGTTTACCGCTTTCCATTTACGGTCAGTTAGGACTTATTATGCTGATCGGTTTGGCGGCAAAGAACGCTATTTTGATGGTTGAATTTTCGAAGACCCAGCGCGAGTTAGGTCATACGATTAATCAAGCGGCGATTATTGGAGCAAACTCCCGTTTTCGACCGGTTTTGATGACCGCCTGGTCGTTTGTTTTGGGCGTTATCCCTTTGGTGATAGCGTCTGGTGCCGGAGCAAACAGCCGAATTGCCATTGGAGTTCCCACCTGTTTTGGAATGATATTCGATATTATGATTGGACGAGCGATTATTCCCGCTTTATACTCAAACGTGGAAAAGGTACGAGAGTTCTTTTCTCCTCATTTAAGGAATCAATCTCTGGAAAAAGAAAGAGAATATGCTCGCCTGAACGAAAATACAGATGAATTTCAACCATAATATTTAAGGTCGTGATGGGCGTGTCCCCGAGTTGGGATTCCCTCATGAGCACCATTCAATATTTATTAGGTTCTTTCGGTAATTTGGTACCTGCCCGCCGTCTTGCGGCGTGGACAGGTAATTATAGTAGAGAAACGTTCAGTACTGGACTAAAGTCCGGGGTTATTGAGAAGACTTTCCCCTCCATAACCCGCCACTTCAGTGACGGGAACAAGGATACACCCCGCTGATTGTTGCGATTTTTTCCCTCGCGCAGCCAGCTTCCGGCTAGCTACGCAAGGAAAAATCGCGTTAGGAAGCGATGGGCGCGACGTTTTTCCATACGTAAATCTCTAAAGAGGTTAAGACCCCGCCTCGAGGTCGTGCTTTCCCGTAAATTACCCAAAGAAATGTTGGCAGATACGTTCTATCCAATATCCGAAAATACGGATTTCGAGAATAAATCATAAATCGGAAAAAATTAAATTCAAACTGATTTACAATTCATTCAATCAACGAACCTCAATATAACCCGCAACGGAACATGGTAAATAGTAATTTCAGAAAAGATCGAAAAATTTTAGAAGATAATTTAAAACCCTTTTCATGAAGGCAAGAAAAAGTCCGGTTTTACCTCTTTCCCTGATAATAGTATCATAAAACAGCCGTTACGTTTTGTCTTAATCTGTATAACGGGGAGTTTTTATTCATACGTCGGCGAAATCAAAACAGTGTTGTTAGGAAGATTTATGGAGTCCTAATATAAATATAATACGTTGGGTAATTGAACAAAATTTTCCCGATCTTACTTCTCCCTCTTGACGAAAACCGGTTTTGGCGGTATGCTGAAGTTTTATACGATGATTACGTGATTTGTTCCTCTTGACGTCGTTTTGATTTCGCTCCCCCAGAATCAAACAATCCTATGTTTTATTGTTTTATCGATTGGGGAGGAATGAAACAACGGAGGTTTATTATGCAAACCGGAAAAAGTCAAGTGGAATCTTGTATATTAGCCATGTTGTCCCCCTTTATCCCTTTATACAATCTCGATGAACGATACGAATTTTGAACAGCTTAAACAATCCGGTTTGAATTACTTGCGTCAGGCGTTAAACCAGCCGGAGGTTGAGTTTAGGGCAGGGCAATGGGATAGCATCGCTCGGCTGTTGGACAATAAACGCGCGTTAGTCGTTCAGCGTACCGGCTGGGGAAAAAGTATGGTTTATTTTCTGGCAACGCGCTTACTGCGAGATCGGGGAGCGGGACCGACTTTACTGGTTTCCCCGCTGCTGTCTTTGATGCGCAACCAAATCGAGGCGGCGGAAAGAATCGGAATCCATGCGGCTACTATCAACAGCGGAAACGTCGACGAATGGTCGCGGGTTTCTTTCGCCTTGGCGAATAATCAGGTGGATATTTTGCTGATTTCTCCCGAACGATTAGGCAATCCGGAATTTCAGCAAGAGATTCTAGGCGGAATGCTCAATCGAATCGGACTGCTGGTAATTGATGAGGCGCACTGTATTTCTGATTGGGGGCATGATTTTCGTCCGGATTATCGACGTATCGTTAAAATTGTTCAATCGTTGCCGCCGACTATTCCGATTTTAGCAACCACCGCAACCGCCAACAACCGCGTAGTTCAAGACGTTCAGTCGCAATTGGGAAACGATATCGACGTCGTTCGCGGAACTCTGGTACGAAAAAGTTTGAAATTGCAGAATATATCCTTGCCCGATCCTACCGAGCGTCTGGCTTGGCTGGCAGGAATTATTCCAACCCTTCCTTCCAGCGGAATCGTCTATACGTTAACCCAGCGAGACGCCTTGATGGTAGCTCAATGGCTTCAAAATAACGGTATTTCCGCCTTGGCTTATCATTCAGACGTTGCCTTTTCAGACGATTCCGCAGATCAGGTTGCCCGATGGGGAAATATCTCTCTTCAAGAATTGTACAAAATGCCTGATTTACAGCGCAACACGATGTACAAAGAGTATCTTGAACAGATGCTTTTGGGAAATAAAATCAAAGTTTTGGTCGCGACAGTTGCCTTGGGTATGGGGTTCGATAAGCCGGATTTGGGTTTTGTAATTCATTATCAGCGTCCCTCGTCGGTAGTTCATTATTATCAGCAGGTCGGACGAGCGGGGCGGGCGGTTGACCAGGCGTTTGGCGTCTTGCTCTGCGGAGCGGAAGACGATCGGATTGCCGACTATTTTATTCGTTCCGCCTTCCCGCCGCAAAAACATATCGGAGCTATTTTGCAGACCTTGTTGCGGTTTCCGGAAGAAGGATTGTCCGCCGTTCAATTGCAGCGTCGGGCGAATTTGCGTGCTGGACAAATAGACAAGGCGTTGCGGTATTTAACCGTGGAAGAACCATGTCCGGTTATTAAACAGAAAACAAAATGGTTTGCGACCCCTGCTGCCCGAACGTATCAAATTGATCAAAAGCGGGTTGAGGGAATTACCAACTTGCGTTTAGCGGAACAACAGCAGATGCGCGATTACATGTCTTGTACAACCTGTCTGATGCGTTTTTTACAGCAGGCTCTGGACGATCCCAGTACGGAAGACTGCGGTCAATGCGCCTCCTGCACGCCGGACAAATTGCTTTCTACGGCAATCGATCCGGAATTGCTGACCAAAGCTCAAACGTACCTGCGCGGCTCGTATCAGATTATCGAACCGCGCAAACGGTGGCCTGAAGGCGGCGTGTTTGAAAAATACCCCTTTGCGCAAAATTCGATTATTCCCCCGACAATCCAAATGGCAGAAGGACGAGCGTTAAGTTTATGGCTGGACGGCGGCTGGGGACAGCAAATTGCCGAAGGAATGTATAATCAGCATCATTTTGACGATCAACTGGTTCAAGCCTGCGCGAATCTGGTTAGCGGTTGGGAATTTGAGGAACGACCGCAATGGGTAACCTGCGTTCCGTCGTTGCGCAGCGGAGAGTTGGTTCCCCGTTTCGCTTCCCGCCTGGCCGCCGCGCTAAAGTTGCCGTTTCGACCGCGAATCCGCAAGATTATTGATAATCCGGCTCAGGAAGTCATGGAAAACAGTTATCAGCAAGTCCTGAACCTGGACGGCGCTTTCGCGCTGGATATTCCTCCCGCCGCGCCAGGAAGAACGTACGCGCCCTGTTTGCTGATAGACGATACGGTCAACTCCCGCTGGACGCTGACGGTAGTTTCCGCTTTGTTGCGTCAAGTCGGCTGCCGCGCCGTTTATCCGCTGGTTCTTGCCATGAAAATGGATTAGCCGGTTTGCGTTTGTTGCTCCCTCCGGGGAGATTTTATTCCTGCGTCGGCGAA
>CAYZMZ010000006.1:0-2248 GCA_964479655.1 uncultured Planctomycetaceae bacterium | reverse complement strand
CAAGACAAAAATTCGAGTAGTCATAATAATATTAACCAAGACAGAAAGATCATGATTCACTTATTTACACGTTTAGCGCAGGTTTTCGGAGGAATCGGGCTGTTAAGCCTGATCCTGCTTTTGGCGACTGATTCCTATTCAACATATCGCGAACCGATCGTTCCGGTAATTATCATCGGAGCATTTCTATGCCTGTTTTTTTCCTTTTGCGCCTTGTTGGGGGCGATTATCTATCGCGATTCAGCCTATCGTTTGACCAGCGGATTTCTGCTTGTTTGTTCGTCAATACCGGTTTTGATTAGTCTCGCGCTTCCTTTCGTTTGCAACGTGCGTGAACCAGCCAAGCACATGCAAAATATGAATAATATCATAGAATTATCCGTTGCGATGAGTTTTTATGCCAAGAAATACAATCAGTTGCCTGATCATAAAACCGACGGTCATTCATGGCGGGTCTATTTGTTACCCTATATTGAATGTAAAGATTTATTCGATAAAATTCGCCTGGACGAACCGCGGGATAGTCCCTGGAATCGGCAGTTTCATAACCAGATGCCTACGGTATTCCGCAGCCCGCTTTACGAATATAAATCGGACAACGAGAAAAAATCTCTGACAACGTACTGTCTGATTGTCGGCGGGGAATCTCCGTATCCTGCCAACGGCAACGGACCTAAAAAGGAACTAATAGACAGTATGAATAAATCGTCAGATGTAATTATGATCGCCGAATCTCAACCCGGCTGCTGGATGGATCCGAATTTCGACATTCCCTTTGAAGAAGCGGTAAAAGGGGTAAATCTTTCGCCCTGCGGGTTATGGTCTTACGCAAAAAATAGAATGATTGCGGTTGGTCTGTATAGTTCAGACGGTTATTCTTCCCGATTCTACTTCCCGAAAGAGTATTCCGATTTATCGGGTTTGCGCGCCATGTTGTCCGCGCCGGAAGGTACGGACGACAGAGGCTTATGATGGGTGCATCTCCGTTCCCGCCACTGAAGCGGCGGGTTATGGGAGGGGAATCTTCAAATCGATGGAATAACGCTTTCATGCTTCCACTCCATCGCGAACGATTCGTATTCTTTTAGCTGTTTTGACTTATTAGCCAAAGTACAGCGTTATTTACATTCAGGACCAGCGGCGGCTATTTTATCGTTTGCAACGCCGGCAAACTTGGCAAAGTTGTCCTGGAACATTTTTGCTAATTTTTTCGCCTGCTGCGCGTATGCGGATTTATCCGGCCAGGATTTTTCCGGGATAAGTACGTCTGCCGGAATATTTCTGGATTCAGACGGAATATGCAGACCAAAAATCGGGTCGGTAATAGTCGGCATATCAATCAGTTCACCTGAATGAATGGCGTCGATAATCGCACGGGTATGCTTGATCGACATTCGTTTTCCGATACCGTAAGGACCGCCCGTCCAGCCGGTATTAACCAGCCAGGCCTTGGCTCCGTGTTTTTCCATCTTTTCAGCCAGCAATTCCGCATACTTTGACGGGTGCCAGACCAAAAAAGGCGCGCCGAAACAGGCGGAGAAAATCGGCTGGGGTTCTGTAACCCCCATTTCTGTACCAGCTACCTTGGCGGTATAACCGCTCATATAGTAGTACATCGCTTGTTCGGGCGTCAGCTTGCTTACCGGCGGTAAAACGCCAAAGGCGTCGCAAACGAGGAAGATAATATTTTTCGGGTGCTTGCCGATACAGGGCATTTTTACGTTTCCAATGTATTCCATCGGATACGAAGCACGCGTATTTTCGGTAATTGAACCGTCGGTATAATCAACTTCACGCGTTGTATGGTCAAAGACCACGTTTTCCAAAACCGTTCCAAAACGAATCGCGTTGTAAATTTCCGGCTCGCTTTCAGCGGATAAGTCGATGCACTTTGCATAGCAACCGCCTTCGATGTTGAACACGCCTAAATCTGTCCAGCATTGTTCGTCGTCGCCGATAAGACGTCGGTTGGCCTCTGTAGATAGCGTTGTTTTACCGGTGCCAGACAGACCAAAGAACAGCGAAACATCGCCTTCCGGTCCCTCGTTGGCGGAGCAGTGCATGGAAAGGATACCCTGTTTAGGCATCAGGTAGTTCATAATTGTGAACACGCCTTTTTTCATTTCGCCGGCGTACTGAGAACCTAAAATTACCAGTTCGCGCGATTCAAAATTCAATGCAATACTGGTTGAAGAGGTTAATCCCGGGTTGGAGGCGTCTGCGGGAAATTCGCCGGCGTTAAGAATTA